>CP007054.1 GCA_000242935.3 Opitutaceae bacterium TAV5 | reverse complement strand
TCCGGCGACGATGGAACCAAAAAAACCCAGAAAGTCGCCTGCTTCGGAAAGACCCCTACTCAAGGCATGGTTAGCTTCCGGCGGTACCAAAGCCTCATACGACGCCACCCTTCCCCAGGCCATCAGCCCCTACGAAGAGGAGAAACTTCATGCTGCCGGCGTCATCCTCAAAACATCGAGAACCTTTTTCGAGAAAGCACGCGGACTTGTAGGGGAAGACAAGTTTGAGGATTTTTGCGCGGATGTAGCCGACAGGGAGCAGGTGCGCGATATGCGCGGCAACGAGTACGGCGGGGCCAAGCCGCGGAATCCTACCGGCATGATAATCGGGCTGCTCCTGCACCGGATCGCCGGCCTGACGCCGAGGTTCCATGCTTCCAGGGAGGAAGTGCTGGCGGTTGCTCCAAAGACCCCACACCCGGCGACTAGGGAAAAGGAAAAGCAGCCAATCCAGCTTAGCCTGATCGAGACGCCGATCTACACCAAAGAGCAGGATGAAAGGCTGCGCCGTCGTATAGAGCGTGCGATGACCCAGACCAAGTTGATCCAGGAGAAGACTGCAAAGGAAAGGGGCGAAATAACGTACTCCTCGGTCAGCCTTGTCCAAGCGAGTCTCCCACACCTTGATCCTGGCAATGCCACGGTGTGGCAGCGGACCAATGGCCGGAAAATGCTGGTCGTACAAACCGGCATCGATTCGATCACCGGCAAACCCTTGGGTTTGCCTTATGGCAGCTTTCCCCGGCTGGCCTTGTACCACATCGCAACCCAGGTGAAGCTGACAGGGAACCCCAGAATCAGCCTTGGCCGTAGCATCTATGCTTTCCTGAAAGCCCTCGGGGTGAGCGATAACAAGAAAAACTACATCGCTGTGTCCGAGCAATGCAAACGTCTGTTTGCGTCGCGTATGTCGCTGGTCGAGACCAAACGACGCACGAATCTGGATGGCTACATCGAGGGGATTAACACAAAATATTTTCCTCCGCTCGCGAAGGAAACTGAATGGTGGTTCAGTTCCGGTCTCGGAACGGGACCCCAACTGGACTTCGAATCTTATATTATCCTGCATGAAGAGTTCTTCCAGAATATGATGCAGAATTCCTTTCCGATAGATCAGGGGGTAATAAGAATTCTCCGGAGAAGTTCGTTGGGTCTGGATGTTTACGGGTGGCTCTGTTACCGGAATTTTCTGATGAATACTCACGGTGCTTCCGAATTGCACATACCGACAGACAAGCTGTTTGAGCAGTTCGGCTCTACCTACAGACGCGAACGCGACTTTCGCGCCCGACTTGGTGACATTATCCGGGTGATTGCTCCGCATTGGCGAGGTGGGCTTAATTATGAACTGGATGAAACCGGCCTGCTATTGAAACCAAGCCCGTTGCAGATCGAGAAATAAACATTACCCTTCAATCAGAGTCCCAAAATATGAATACTGCTGTTCAGGATGAGGAGGCAAGCATGCAAGTTGAGTTAAAGCAACATTACGGGTGGTGCCAGTACACCATTCCGGGGGTCACGACCATTGCGGATGCTGCTTATAGGGCGGTAAGAATGACCCATCCTTTTTTGACCGATACAAATCACACCTACGATGCAGGCAAACGGGAGTTCCAGTGGGGCGGGAAAAATGTCGAATTTCAGTCGGTGCTGGTGTTTCCCGGCGAAGGCGCGCCTGAATATACCGGTCCGGAGTGGTTGAAAACAGATTACTGGTTTGCGGTGCAATACAGGCCACCTGCACCTAAAAATGGATAGCACAACCAAAACTACGGCAAAGGCACAGCCTCTTGTATATTGAGACTTGGTTAGAAAATCTTGATTATGATGAGGTGGCGATGCTATCCAGAAATGATGACCAGGGACCACAGAAGCCCGCCAGCGGCTTTTGTTAGGCCGGACAATCGGGAAGCCTTGCGGACGTTAGCCTTGGCGCAGGGTTTGATGGTATTGTGTGCGTTCGCGATTGCTGGCACTGCCACGCCTCAACCACGGAAGGACCGGAATGCCCTCACTGTGGGGTTGCCGGACCATGGGGTGAGGCAGCGCCATGACGTGCTCCTAGAATATTCTGAGACGTTCAGGAAACTGATAAACCGGAAACATATCTTGTGGATAAGACAATAATTCCTCTCGCGTTAATTTCCCTTTTAGAACCAGTTTTTCCGCTAGAAAATGGACGGTGTCCGAAACGAGTGGGACAGATAAAGAATCGCAAATATCCTTCTCGATTGCATAATAGCCCGGACTGTCATTGCGAAAATTCGTCTTACAATAATCGATCCATCTTTGCAGATCCGGCCACCAGTTGGTGGAGATATTCATTTTCTCCTTAACTATGTGCTGAGTAGCCGCGAGCAACCCTTGATGCTTGTTAATCAGTTCCAAAAGCGGTTCGGGAATTGACTCCGGATGAAAGTGGATCTGGGTCAGTGGGCCACCCATCCCTTTGGCAACGTCATAGACTGATTCATTGGGGATTTTATTGTTGCCAGTGTAATCTACCGCAACTTCCCCTTCCCATGTACCTTCATTCTCGAAAAGTTTTGCATGCTGTATAATATCTCGAAGGGGGGTGGCCAGGATGATTAACAGATGCCCTGCTTCATGAATTGCAACAACCTGCTTTGTTATTTCCATAGATACTATTGGTTTTACTTAACGCAATAATTGACCGGGTCAGGCTGTGGCGGTCAACAGTTCATCCCAGCGTGTGGTATAACGCCGGCTGAGAAACTTCTGGCGCATTCGCCAGGCCGGCTTTTCACCGGCGGCCGACCCGACATGCACGACAGCGCGGCCCATTGACGCGTTGAGCCGGTCCATTGTTTCCATCAGGGCTCGTCGGCGGGCCGACACCTCCGGAGACGCATCGGCAAACGCGCACTGGATGGCTCCGGCATGACCAAGCTCGCCAAACAAAACGCCGACTCTGCGGTAACGGTTCCCATTGCGGAAGACCTGCCCCAGCAGTTCACAGGCAGCCGAACAGAGGATACCCGTATCGGCAGTAGGGTGAATAATATCCCTGCCCGCCATCGGTGCAGGTCCTGTCCCCGGCCTTCCCGACGCCACTTCCAGCCAGACCTGCACGTGCCCGGCCGTGCTCCGCTGGGCCCGGAGCTTTGCGGCCAGCGTGCTCACGTAGGTGCAGAGGGCTTCGCGAATCTCCCCAAATTCGCCCAGGTGTCTGCCAAAACCTTTCGCCGAGCACACGGTCTTGTTGTCAGGAGCCACGTCCTCCAGAGCGATGCACGGCGTTCCTCGCAGTTCGAGCACGATGCGATGTCCGGTCACAGTGAGCATCCGGCGGGCGACCTCGGCGGACAAGTTGCGGAGATCCATCGCGGAGTGGACTCCGATCGCGTCGAGACGTGCAGCCAGCCGTCGGCCGATTCCCCATACCTCCGAGGTCCCCATCGAGGCGAGCAGGGTGTCCTGTTCGCCGGCAACCGCCGGCCAGACAAACACGCCTCCGGTGCTCGTAGTCCGTTTGGCATGACGGTTCGATGCCTTCGCGAGCACTTTCGTCGGTGCGATGCCGACGGAGACCGGAATCCCGGTATGCTTGTACACGGTGCGCCGGATTGCGGTCCCGACCGCGCGCAGATTACAGTCGTCCGGCAGTTCCAGAAAGCTCTCGTCGATGGAGTAATTTTCCATACGAACAGCGAAACCCCACAGCGTCTCGGCCACCCGCCGGCTCATGTCCCCGTAAAGGGTGTAGTTGCTGCTGCAAACTTCCACCCCGTCCCTGCCGAGCTTGGCGCGGATCAGATGCCAGGCATCACCCATCCGGTAGCCGAGCTCCTTCGCTTCCTGGCTGCGGGCAATCACGCAACCGTCATTGTTCGACAAGACCACGACCGGCCGACCCTCCAGCGATGGCCGGAATACGCGCTCGCACGAGGCGTAGAAATTGTTGCAGTCCACCAGCGCCAACATCGCTCACCCCATCCTGTTGATCGAGTATGTGACCACACCCCAGATACGGGATTCGTCATCAAGGGGCATGATGTCGGGATATGCCGGATTGGCTGCCTCCAGTGTGTGACTGTTCCCGCGAGTTCGCAGCCGCTTGACTGTGAAACAACCGTCCACGAGGGCAACGACGATGCTGCCGTCACGCGCCTCCAGTGAACGGTCAACCACGAGAATGGCTCCATCCAGGATGCCGGCGGCGACCATCGACTCGCCCGAGGCACGGACCAGAAATGTTGCCGACGGCCGCGGGATCAGATGCTCGTTCAGGTCGAGGGTGCGATCAGTGTAGTCCTCTGCCGGAGAGGGGAAGCCTGCCTTGACCCCTGAAAGCATGAGCGGGAGGGGAATGCTTTTCCCGGTATCGGCCTTGTGAATCGAAATGACGCGCATGCCGCGCACCATGCCCGGGACCGGACGGCCAGCAACCGGAGAACTGCCGGTTCCAAAGCCGGGCGCGAAATATCAACGATTTGGCCGGATCATTATCCTGTCGGCCGGCGGGAAGGTTGCGGCGAACGGATTTTCGGAAGAAGGACATCGTTGATAGCCGTCTGCCGTGATGCGGTTTTTGCACCCGGGAACGCCTTGACCGCAGAATCCAGGTTGCGGACTGCGGGGGCCAAGTTTCCTGCTTCCCAGGAAGCGAGGACTTCCCTGGCTGCGTCAAGCAGCCGCTGTTCATTTTTGGTATGCGAGTTCATTGAAGGTGATGGTTGCTCTTCCCGCCACTCGGCCGAACAGGCGACGCGGCCCGCGTCGGTCAGTTTGTCACCGTCCATCAGGCCGAGCCGTTTCAGGGTGGCGTGAGTCCTGCTCGCTCCACCAAAAGCACTCCTCCCTCGCAATGAGTGCGTCATGTCGCCGTGGTCTCGCGTGTCGAAGAGCATTTGACGCATGGCGGGAGTGAGTCGCTCAACATCCTTTCGGCGGATACCGTCAATGTAAGCCTGGAGTTTCATGTATCAGAAAAATAGTACGGAAGTCGTCCGCCCTTCCCGTCGGCCAAAAGATTCCCCTGCCCTTTCATCCCTCTTCGCCATCTGCCAGCGGCGCAGCATGGACTGTCAGCCCTGTCTCCGGATCGTGTCGCAGCCAGGTGAGGGTTTGGCTGTGCAGGGCATCGACGACCTGCTGGATCTGCCACTTGTGCTCCGAGGCCTTGGCGGCGTCGAACCTGACGGTAATCTCGTACTTGCCGCAAGCGAGGGCCATTTCTTCGCCCATCCGCACGCCCGCGGAGAAATGAATGTATGGCATGATTATCTCCTTGCCTGTATCGGTGAAAAAGCCGATCGAAACAGAGGGAGTTTTGTTCAGGGTGAGGGAAAAGGGGAGTTGGCTGTCGGCTGTGGAATCAGCCGCTGCCAGATTGAGTAAAGATGTTCGGATGCTGGCAGGCGGTTTTTTTTTTCGCTCCGGGCCTGATGTCTCCCTGCCCGGTGCAGGATCGGTGGGCGGTTTGGCGACCATGCTCCGAGGGCTGTGGAGTCTCTTCCGGATAGCAACAGAAAAGTTCACAAGTCATAACATTGAACTTTTCCGGCCTGACGGCGGGCGAGCTGCGGGCGTGGCTGCCGGTTGTGCTCCGGGAGCTGCGACGGTGGTCTGGCCGGCAGCACGGGATCTTTGCCACTGGTGCCGTGCGGTTTGGCGGATGGAGGTTTTTTTCACCCTCTTCCTTTTGGCAGCAATGACGGAGAGGACCTGCGAGGGTACCGGCCGCGCCACCCTGCGCCTTGAATGGATCTCCGCGAGCAGCAACGGGGGAGCGAACGTGCCGGACAGGCTGGGGGGATGCGGAATGAAAGGCAGGGCGCGCAACACTGACGCGAAAGGAACGCGCGGAAGGCTGCGGGCAACGGTGACAAGACAGGCGAAAAGGCGCTTGGCGACGGGCCAGAGGGTGACGCGATGGTAGAGTGAGGTCGCCGCCTTGGCGATGTCCCTGCTGGAAGGAGAAAGTGGGGGAGAGGGAGGCTTTCCGGGGGAAAGCGAGCGTGTCAGGGCCTTGCGTTCATCGGGGCGAAGCATCTGCGCCGGTCGTCTTGCCGGCATGCGTTTGGGCGGTCGCAACCGGTCGTTGAGCAGATTTCGCAGCGTCGGAACGCTGTGAATGGAAGACAGGGAATCGGGAGTTCGCTCCTCCTGATTTCCGATAGCGTCATCGATCGCGCGTTTCGAGGCGGACAGCCTGGAAATGATGTACTCCGGCATCGGGAGCCGGGCACGCCCTTTCGGATCGAGCGAGACGGGAATGCCCTCGATCTCGAGTTGCCGGCGCAGCTCGTGCTGAAGGACGCCATCGAGGTTCATGTTATTTCGAAAAATGGGTGCGGGTTCGAGGCCGCGCCAACCTGCCCCGGCATCGAGCGTGGCATTCATGACAATGCAGTGGGTGTGGACATGCGGGTCGTCGCGTCGGCTGCGTTCATGCGTGTAGCAGGCGACGATCAGGTTTCCGGTTGCGGCGACTGAGTTCCCGTCCGTGCGGCAGGCAAGCGACTCCATCGAGGAGATTGTGGCCGCGACGGCGGAATCCCATGCCCGGCGTACTTTTTGAGCGATGCGCGGGGGCAGGCAGAGGATGGCAACCGAGATGCTTTTGTGTGGAGAGAGCACCACGTCCCAGCCGGCGCGTCGGTTCGGCTTGCGCCGTTGGCCAAGGTAGCTCCCTTGCATGTCGTAGCCGGTCAGGGCAGCGGCCAGCGATTCGGCCGTAACGTCGGTGTAGCCGGCGAGGCGGGAGCCGTCGCCAGCCCATATGCCCCGCTTCTCGGCGTCGGTCAGGCCCTTGCCGGTGGTGTGGTAGGCCACCCGCGAAGCGACATCCCGTATGACACGGATTTTGAGCATCGCCGGCTGACATATCGCACCTTACGCCTAAGTGCAATTCTAACGAATTGCAGGCCCGCTCTTCTGTCGCGCTTCCCTTCTCCTGAGAGGGATACTCCCCACTTTCTTGGCCCGGCGTGCGCCATGCGCCGATATGGGATGGCTATCGACAAAACACCAACGCCGGCCTCAACTTGCGACTGGCATCCTGCCCGGATGCGGCTGAACCTGCCCAGCAATGCCAAACCATCCCATTATCAGACGCCTTCGCCTCAGAAATTTCGGCCAGCTTAAGGATGCAGCGGTTGACTTTGGAGATCTTACGGTGCTCGTCGGCCCCCAAGCCACCGGGAAAAGCATTTTTTTGCAACTGCTCAAACTGACGGTTGATGCCCCTGTCATTCGGCAAGAGTTTGCCCGCTTTGGGACTTTATACCTTCCTTTCGCGGCGAGGTTTTTGGACCTCTACCTCGGAGAAGGCATGTCCGGGATATTGCATCCACAAGGCAAGGTGTACGTTAACCGCCGGGCAATACCCTTCCAGCTTATAATCAGCGGAGGAGCCGCCCCTCCTCGCGGGGAACCTCAAAGAGAGCGGATGTTTTTTATTCCCGCCCAGCGCGTGATGAGCCTGCGAGACGGCCAGACGCGGCCGTTCATGGATTTCAAGGCAGGCGACCCGTTCTGCCTGCGTGAATTTTCCGAGCGTATCAACCAGCTTGTGCAAGGGGAATTCGGCCTCAATCCACAGTTGTTCCCGCAGGCCAAAAGGCTGAACGCTTCCCTGCGGAGGGGCATAATTGATAATATCTTTGGCGGTTTCAAATTGAGAAGTGACAACAGCAGTTCCCTGCGTCGCATTGTCCTGGATTCGGCGCAAGGGAAGAAGCCATTGCCCTACCTCGTCTGGTCCGCCGGCCAGCGTGAATTCGTTCCGCTCCTGCTGGGATTTTACTGGTTGATGCCGCCAACCCGGGTTTCGCGTCGCGATTCGCTGGAGTGGGTCGTCATCGAGGAACCCGAGATGGGACTTCATCCCGATGCCATCTCCGCCACTTTTGCTGTCGTGCTTGACCTGTTGAGGCGCGGTTATCGTGTCTGCCTCTCCACCCATTCACCGCACATCCTGGATCTGGTGTGGGCGATCAAGGTCATCCAGAAGAACAGCGGGAAGCCTTCGGACGTTTTGAAGCTGTTCCATCTCCCCTCGAACAATCCCACGAAGGCAATCGCCAAGGCGGCTCTGGCAAAGGACTATCGGGTCTTCTTTTTCAACCGGGAAGGAACCGTGCGCGATATTTCCAGCCTCGACCCCGGTGCCAACTCGCCAGAGGAATCCGGGTGGGGTGGACTTACCGGATTTTCCAGCCATGTGGGCGACGTCGTCGCGTCTGTCGTCAACCGTTCATCGCACCCCTGATCCATGACATTTAAAAATGCCGTCGAGGCCTCGGCCGAACCTATTCGCTCAGCATACCGCGAAGGATTGAAAGCACTGGAAAGCAAACACACCTCGCTGATCACTGTTCGCAAAGGCAGGGGGAGAATTACCGGCAGTATCAACTTTGACACTACATTTTCCGGTCACCCCCGATTTCGGGACAAAAAGCTGTGGGATTATGGCATCGGTTTCAAACCTTCCGATGAACGCGGAAACAACGAGCAGGCTATATGGGTTGAGGTCCATCCTGCAGCAACCAGCAACGTCGGCGAGATGCTCGGGAAGCTGGCGGCTCTCAGAAGTTGGCTTGCCAGCGATGGCAGAGACCTTGACCGCCTTACCCGACGCAGTCCGGAAAGCCGGCGATTTGTCTGGCTGGCGACAAATGCGGGAGTTCATATTCCCCGAAATTCATCTCAAGCCAGAGAGCTTGCACTTTCGGGGATCAGCCAGCCCCGCCACACTCTTGAGTTGTCCTGAAATACCTGTTACAATCTATAGTTATGCAGCAGATTATCGATAGCAAAAAGCTCCTCGCCTTCCACACTCTCTGCCGGGTTCTCAGTTTTACGGTAACCGCCAGAGAACTTCATCTCACGCAATCGGCCATCAGCCACGCGATCGCCGGGCTCGAAAGGGATCTCGGAGTAACGTTGTTCAATCGCCTTGGCCGGACCGTCACGATCACGGAGGCCGGAGGCCAGCTTCTGGTCCACGCGGAGGCAATTATCGAAGAGATGGGCAAAACCAGGGAAAGCATGGCTGCCTTGAAAAAGGCCAAGTCGGACTAACGTCCAGGCTCGCCCACGGCGAGATGCGTCACGCCTCGTGCTTGGTCGCTTCGCTCCCGGCACGAGTCGAAGCCGCGGGTAGCCGTGGGGTGCAGCGCCTTGTTCGGTTTATCCGTATTTCTTCGCGTCGTCCAGAAAACGGTTCACCAACCATTCCTTCTGTTCTCGGTCCTCCTTCATGATTTCATCGGTGGTCCGTGAGTAATAGTCTAGCTGTTTCTTGTCTCCGCGATGCTCAGTGTGGGTAACTTCTTCCCTGTCCAGATTCTCGCCGCGCTCGCGCAATGTAGCCACATGAGTAAGCACAATGAAATCTTCGCCAATCTCTTTGACTTTCTTCTCTTCCACCCACGTCTCGCCAGAATTGAAGCATGTGCAAGGAGTGTAAACGGTATCTCCGACTTTGAGTTTTCGTGTCATTTGGTTTTCCTTTCTGCCAAACAGGAAGATCAGCACTGGCCACAGGATTCGGTAAGTAATCCTGTGGGGCGGGGAAAAATCATAAGAGCCTTCGGGCTAGACTGGTCTGCGATCAGGAGGTAGCCGGCCCAGGGGCCGGAGCATTCACGAGGCCGAAAGCCTTTTTGATTTTCTGCACGCTCTGAACCGAAATGCCGAGCGCGGTGGCAATGGCGGTGCCGGTTTTACCCTCGAGGACGGCAGCCTTTACCTGCTCCCTGATTTCCGGGGTTATCGTTGCGCGGGTTCTCTTGGCATCGGAACTTTGGGGCGAATTTGCGGGAAAGGTTTTCTTGGCGCGTTTGCCACGGTTGCCGCCGGCAACCTGAGTCAAGGCCTTGATGAAATCGTTGACGTTTGCGTAACCATATTGGCCGGGCAGCGCAGACAGTTCGGCGGTGCGTTCCTTCTCGATACTTGCACCGAGTTGGGCAATACGCAGCCGAAGATTTGTGAGTTCCTCAATTTTCTGGGTGAGCATAAATACCAGTAGATAGGAATCAGTGTAGCTGATTGCCAGACGAATAATTCAATAAAAAAACGGCCGACCCCCCTGCCCTGTTCGCAAGCTACCAGTGTTGTCCGGGTGCACGGTAAAAGGCCTTTTATCGTAGGCCCTCATCTATCCCGGGTGGTTTCGGTGTGGGCAACCGGTTTCTTGTTATAAAATTTTGTAAAACAAAAGGTTATATAAATCGGGGTTTACGGACGTTGCAGGCCCTTAAGGGGCGTATGTTTACTATCGATATCATTGTAAAATATTGCAATTAATATGCAATCTGGTGTCCCTTACTTACCAGATTCGCCGAACCCGTCGGGCTTCCCCGAAAAGAGGAAACCGGAGGATAAGGCGTCGCAAATGATTATTAACAAGGGTGTTTGTGTGAAACCGCAAACACCCTTATTTCCTCCAAATGACCAATGTAGTTAGGGGATGGAAACCATCATTATCTTTCTCTTCTGCCTCGCCCAATGTCTTAAGGCAATGACAAAATTAATTCATGCTTCCGCCCATCTCCTGGACCAGGTCAAAGCCAAGAAAGGAAAACGGGGTGCGAAGCCCAGGTGCCGCCGTTAAGCAGGAAACTGCTTGTCCGGCCAGGCATTCACCTTACCCGGGTGAACAGTCTTACGTGGGCAGAAAAACCGGGTTGCTTCGACGGCTTGCTTCTTTGCTATGCGGGCATGGGAAGATCGGTGAAAGACGGACGCGTATCCAAGACCAAGGGATTTTCCCTTCACCCGGAACTCGAAGCGAGGGTGGAAGCGCGCGCGAAATCACTCGGCTTGAGCTGGTCCGGGCATGTCCGTCGCTGTATCGAGATGGATCTGATCAGAGGCGGGGTACTTGAAATCCGGCCGCAGACAGTTGGCTCCCCTGATCGCGTAGAAGCTTCCTGATATCCCGAAAGCGCCTCCCCCCTCCCCTGCCCGGTGCCCCTGAATCCTGAATTCGACAAGCTTGCCGCCTGGGTTTTGCGGCTGCCCGTGGCCGGTTGAGGGTGTCCGGGGGAAATGCGGGATCGTCAGTCGTTGGCCCGACGCTTGCCTTCCTGGATAAGTTGCTCGACAGCCTCAATGAAAGTATGGTCACGCGGAAGCAGTCTTAGGGCCGCCCGGACAATCAGTGTATTGGAGGGTTTGATGTTTTTGGAGTACAGAATCGTGCTCCTTTCCATGATTATACGCTTGTCGTCTTCGCGGAGGTACAGGCCGCCAACCGCGGACGTGTAGGTCTGTTTTTTAAATTTGGCTGGTGCAGCCGGTGACGGCGGAACGGCAGAAGACGCCGGTGCCGGTTCCGGCTGATGGTGTTGCGGTGGAGTGCGTGTATCCGGAGGGATTGAGGCTTCTGGAGCAGGTTGGGTGCGTTGAGCCACAGACTGCCGGAGTGTAGCGAGGAGATCTTCTTTTTTGGATTTCGATTTTTTCAGACTCATTGGAAGTAAGATAATTGTATGCCGGAAGTTCCACCAGTTTCCAGAAGTGCTACCTTCGGTTCGTTTGGGTTGCAGCCCCTGCAATCGGCAGAAGTAGCGTGACGGCCGTGGTGAATTTCAGCAGTTCTTTCTGGGCGGCGGAGTCGAGGGAGTTCCAGCCTTTGAGGGAAGCGTGCTTGTAGGATTCGCGCAGGTTGAGCGTTGCCGGGAGCAATTCTCCGATCTGTTTCAAAAAACTGGCTGCTGCTTCGCCAAGAATGGTATTCGCGCGAACCTTGTTGAGCACGATTCTGACAACCGCATTGGGATTTGTGCGGGTTGCGAATTTGTAGGCCTCTTCCACCTCCTGCATGTCCAGGGGGTCAGGACTTGTCGGAATCAGGATCACGTCCGACTCCAGCGCGGCTGCACGGGTGGCGGCGCTTGTCAGGTCGGGAGGCGTGTCAAATATTCGAATAGCTCCCCTGCTCCCCAGGCTTTCAAGGGGTATGTTTTGCGTGTCATTATTTTGGCACAGAATTCGCAGCACTTTGCTTGCCGAACCTTGCTCATCGTAGTCACGGATGGAAACCGATTGGTTGGTTTGGAGAAGGGCTTCATTGAGAAGAATGGAGAGCGTCGTTTTCCCCGGTCCCCCCTTTTTGGAAATGAGCGCGATATTCATGGGTGTTCTATGAATTAAGCTGCCAGTTTGATAGCATGTCAAACTGGTAATTTGCCAAACTGGCAGGTTGACAACCTACCAGTATATCAGCTTTGCGGAACCAAGGAGAGTTATTAAGATTCGATCGGATAGAACGTTAGGATAGTGGTCCGTAACTGGCAATCTGCTATTCTGCCAGAATAGCAGAGGCAAATGTTGGTTTTGGAACCCTGCCCTGCAGCCCAGGTGCTCGCCTCTGGAGCGCGGGATTGCCTGCCAGCTTGCCAGTCTGGCAGACTGCCGCATCCCCCCTCCCCTGCCCCGGTTTAGTGATTCGGGGTGGTGGTGTGGTCTTCCTCGCTGGCAGGTCATGCTTCCGCAGTCATCAGGACTGCTGGGGCCCGCGCAGTGTCCTTGTGTGGCCCGGGCAATCCGGGCCTAGTATTCTGCCACATTGCTAACCTGTTAAGCTGGCAGAATGGCAGGATGATTTAAGGGTAAGGGTATCAACGCGTGCAGGTGGGTTTTGGGGGAAACGATTGATTCCTGCTAGTCTGCCAGTTTGGCAGATTGACAGAAAACGGGGCATTAGATCAGCATATGCGACCGGATTCATGACCTAGGGGCAGAACAACCAGTCGGCCTCTCCTGTCTCGGTTTCATGATCCGAATGTCGTTAGTGGGCCTTCTGGGCAATCCGCCCCATCTCTCGCAAGTATCCCCCGGGGGATACGGTCTTGCGTAGCGTTCGGGTGTTTGGGATGACCGGAGCCAGCGGGCTGGCATACTGCTATTCTGATAAAGTGGCAAACTGGCAGGGAGGCAGGTAGGGGGACACTGCGGTGAGGCTGGAGTCCTGCTGTATTGCTATTCTGCCATCCTGATAGTTCTGGTTGGGGCTGCAAAGCAGGGCCGGATGGCCGGTTGATCCTGCCAGCTTGGCAATATGTGAGAATAGCAGAGGCTACAAGCGGGGGAGGGTCATGTCGACCATGTCACCATGGCAGCGCGACGGCGATGTGAGGTTGAGTACTCCGGGATGTCGGACTGATCAGGCTGGCAAACTGGCAACCTGATAAACTGGCAGGGTGTTGATAGGGCAGGGAGCGAAGGTCGGGGCGAGGTGCGTTTTGTGTGTCTGATTTACTGGCAATGTGGCAGACTGGCAGGAATGGGCACATCCCTGTCCGGGTGAGGAGCCGGCCGTAATATGCAGGATCTGCTATTCTGGCAAACTGGCAGGGAGCCGGCGGTGTCCAGCGGAATGGATTCGGTCATGTAGGGCTTGTTGCCCGGCAAACTGGCATATTGCTAAACTAGCAAACTGGCGGGCTTGGGGCCGGCGTAGCTGAACCGGGACGGGGCGGTGATGAGCGTAGCGGGAGCCCCGCCGGTCGGGTCAGCGGGAGGTTCCTCTCTCCCCTGGGGGAGAGGGGGAAGGGGGAGCGGGGGACTTGCTTGGGTGACAATCAGGGAACGGTTTGCCGGTGCGGGGCAGGGGAGGGGAATTCACGAAGCCGACTCAGGCGGTTTCCCGCGTTCCGGATAAAGGACTCGGCTTTTCGTGCTGAGTAGCCGCGTCGGGACAGCGTGGCCTGCAATTCGGAGAGTTGGTCGAGCAGGGGACCGCCTTCCTCAAAGGTGAGGGTTTGATCACGGATTCGGAAATGCGTCCCGGGGGACTTGAGGAAAGCGGCATACCTGACATACGGTTCCACCCGGGGCCAGAGTTCGGCTGCATGTTTGGCGAGTTGCACCAGATCCCGGAAATTTCTCTGGGCGGTGATGCGGAGCAACAGTTCGGCCTGACCTTTGACCGAATCTCCAACCAGCAAGGCGGATTGTTGCAGTGCTCCGGAACTTATTGGAGAGAGGATAATTGTGATGGTCTTGTTTTGCCGGGAACGTTGTTTCTGGCGCTGCCTGGCCTTGCGCACCCTTGCGAGTGCCCTTTTGCGGAGTCTATCCGATAAAGCTTTGGTTTGCTGGGAATTATCGAGGATTCCCTGCTCAATCTGTGTTACCGTTTCCATGGTCGTGATCCTGTGGAGATTTCATACTCAAAGGCACCCGGAAGCGTGACATGTCACGCTGTGTAAGTCACGAACAAACCGGAGTATCAGCGTTGATGCTTTGGTGTCGCCATTTTTTCGGCCTTTCGCCGCTTCATCTTCCTGATGATGATGAAGGTTCCGTCGAGGCCGCACAGATAGCGAAGCTGGGCGCGCCAGGGAGCGCGTGCGTGCCACGGGGGGATGAAGTCGTGGCCGGGATGAAGGCGGATGCCGAAGAGGGCAGGGGGGAGGGACGCATAGTAAAAAAACCAGTGCAACAGATTCCAGTCTCCGAACCACCACGACGGAATCCTGGCATCAGGTGTGACAGGCATCGCAATCAGCAACTTGTAGAGCCATTTGCCTTCCGCGGGTATCCAGAAAACGTGAAAAGGGGAAAGCGATTTGATCTGTGCCTTGGAGATCAGGGGTTTTTCGCGGTAGCTGGTGTTGGTGCCGCCCCGCCCCGACGAATAGGAATGCTCGGCAATGATCGCCTCTCCGATGAGCTTGCTGGTTTCCTCGGCGCACTCGTCCGAACCTGCCTGGCATGCCCAGACATTCCGGAGATTGGCGAGAATGGGGGAGGCCGCTTCCTTCCCGCCGTATGTTTTCCACAGCGCGTTCCTGGTCTGCGAGGCCCCGTAGAGGGTTCCGTTTGCCTGCCGGATGATATCCACGCGCTCGTCTTCCTTCCCGGCGCTGATCTGGTGCTCGTCGCTATCTACGATGACGAGGTTGCGGTATTTCCATCGCGGATCGGGCGGTCGGCCGTCGCCGCCCTCACTAAGGTCGAAGCGGTTGTTGATGATTGTGAAGACAAGGTTTTTCAGGATTGTGCCAACATACTGGCGCTGGACGGAATACTTCGGGGGCATCGCCACGCATATCACCTTTCCGGATTCGATTTCGCGCAGGTCGAAAGTGTTGGTCTCGCAGAACACCTCGGCGACGTCGGCCTCGGTGAAGGGGACGAGGACATTGCGAATGGTGCCCATCACGGATTGCTGCGTCTCTGGTGCCAGACCCCAATAACCCCCTTCAATTTCCTTGCGAGCTGCGGCGATGCGCGAGGAGGTGAGAACGGGGTTGATCTTCTTCACGCGGGTTTTTTCGACGCGTTTGTAGGTGCCGTCCGGCTGCTTCTCGTTGTCGATGTAGGTCTCGGGGATTTCGCGGGGGGCGGCTCCGAGATCGAGCAGGAACGTGTTGTAATTGTTCAGGCTGGTGAAGATTTCGCAGACGAGCTTCAGGTTGGGGATAACTCGCTGGTCTTCCGGGACGCCGATTCTCCCTTGGTCTTGGGTGATTGCGCGCAACAGCTCGATCCCGTAGCCGATCTGGTCGCGTGCGCTGTTGTCGAAGTAGTCCATCTTGTCCTTGTGTGATATGGTCGCGTAGGTGTTGATCAGCAACTGTGCGTAGGTCGGCGCGGGCAGGTCGTGATAGGAAATCAGGTTGAACTGTGCCGGCGGGGTCCATGTGTCGGGCGCGTTGCTAGGGCGCGTTTGCAACAGGCAGATATCCTCGTCGCGGTTGTAGTGCCTGAGCATGGGGACAGTGGCCTGCCACTCGTTTCCCTTGGCTCCGAGTACCAGAGCGCCGTAGGGGGGGACCCTATAGCGCAGGTCCTTGATGCCGTCGGCAAAACGCTGGAGGTCGTTTCGCTTCACCTGGATGAGGAAACCGAGTTCGTTGACCTTCTCGTTCAGCCGGTTGTCCTCGGCGACCATGCCGGCGTATTCTTGGAGAAGAGTCTGGAATGCCTGACTGCCGCAAGCGGGAATTCTGGAGATGACGCCGAAGCGGTTGGCAGCCCTTGCCCACGACAGCAGGCGCAAGGCATCTTCGGGGGTGACGCCTGCCCCCGACCGGAGCCAGACCTTGGTCCAGTCCTTTTCCAGCTCGTTCTCGCTATTCCTGGTGTGCAGTCGAACCTCGGGCGGGGTGTCCTCTGCATCGTCGCCGAACACGCATGCCGTGAACGGCTTGGTCGGGTTTTTTCGCTGGTAACTGTTGATGGCGTCGAAAAGCTCGTCCAGAAGCCTGTCCTGGACAGGTTCGATCCTTGCGGCCAGGCGCTCCCGTTCCCTGACCAGCCGGTTGATTTCTGCCTGGGCCTCGGCTGTCTGCTCCCTGAAAGTTTGCCGGATAGCCTCGAACTGCGCGCGGGCCCGGGATTTCGCCCATGAGGGTTTTTCGACACCACACTCGTTTATTGCGATGGAATGGTTTCGCGGGTTGATCACGATCTGCGTCTTCCCGGTGCCGGTGGCCCCATAGATCTGTCCCCCGCGGCATCCGGCATTCCGGTCCACCCGGACGCCGCCATAGGCAAACATCGTGTTCGGGGTTTTGAGGTAGATCGGGCGTTTCTGCTTGGGACCGATGATCAGATGGGCGACCAGGCCGGCGAGGGCAGGAATCGTCCACCATTCGATAACCCGGAACACCCTCGCTTTCCGGGCCTGGCGGTTCTGCCAGAACGCCACGGCGTTCCAGCTTTTCAGTGCCCAATCATGTGATGCCGGCGACACGGTTCCGTTTCGCTGCAAGAGATGGACGATGACGACAGCCAGGGCGACGATAGCCAGGGCTTCGACGGTTCGCCTGACGAGATATAGAGCATATTGATAACGTGTCATTTATGCGTCTTTTCGATATTGGGAATAAATGCCGAAAGTTTTAAGTATGGACAAGTCATTAAATTGAAACAAACCCGAAGGAGTGCCTGCTGCCATGACACAAGCGACAACGGGACCAATTGATGTGGAGCGATTCCGCGCCGAGATTGCCCGGATTAGGGCGCGGCCTCCTCATGCCCGTGTTGTGGATGTACTCGTGCCGCTGCGGGAAGATATTGAGGAGCTGAGAGGGGAGGGGAGGACGGTCATGGAGATATGGCGGGCGGTCGGGGAAGCCGGCTACCGGGTATCATACCCGAACTTTGTCCGGGCGGTGAACGAGCTGTTGAAGGGACCAGTGCGCCCCCTGTTCGAAGCCCGGAGGAGGGCGCGGGAGCGGCGGCGGATGATTCCGGTCGTGCCAGAATCAGTAAACAGCGAATCGGTATCGGCGGCGCCGGCAACGCACGAAAATGCAATCCTTGCCCGCTCCCGCGAGAACCTGGCCGAGGGGCTGAGGGGTTTCAGGGTGAAAAATGTTTAGCAATTTCAAGTCATGAAAAAATCAGCGACCACCACACCGAAGACCGGGAAACGCCGGTTGATCATTTGCATCCAGCCGAAAGGTTCGGCCGGGAAAACGACCTGGCTTGCGGCGCTCATAGACTGGTTTGTGCATCACCCCTCAAAGCCGACAGTGGCGGCATTCGATCCGGATGCACGAATGCGCACACTCAGCCGGATTTTCGGGCCGGAGGGATCAACGCCGCTGACGCCTCCGCATCTCTTCCAAAGCATCGACTGGCGTGGGGATGACGGGAACATCGTGCTGGACAATGTGTGCCGGACATTGATTGCCGGCGATGCCCGCGCGGACGTTGCCGTGATGGACGGAGTAGCCAACCAGGATCAGGATGTGTTTGAATGGGCGAAAGACATCCGGCTTTACACGAATGCCAGCCGGTACGGGTTTGACATTACTTTTGCGATTCCGGTGGACGCGACTGACGACACGACGAAGGCGGCGATAGCCTCGATAAATGAGATCGGGGGGCGGGCGGACGTGGTGATTGTCAGAAACGAGAAGGAACGCCGCTTGCTCCCTTGGGATGGAGCCCTCCGTTCTTCCGGCGTGGAGATCCCGAGACTGTACCAGACGACGTTTCGCGGAATGTCAGCCGACATGGTGGGGCATTTGCAGGGCACTTCCGCAGGTATTCCGCACAGCCTGTATGCTTTGATGTCGCAGAAATTCGACACGTTCACTGCCGACCGGGCTGTAACCCATTGGGAAGCGTTCTGCACGGAGATGGAACGGCTTTCGCCGGTCTTGCTGCCGGATAACCTTCTCGTAACCGGGAAGTAGATACAAGAAGGATCGATCGGACAATGAGCGACGAACAGACGATGTTCACGGCGACGCCGGAAGAGGAGGAGCAGACGCGTGAATTCGCGCGCGGATTGATCGACATCCCCGAAGACCTGCCGGTAGAGGATCGGGAGGCGCTTGCGAAACTGGCCGACGAGATGGAGCATTTTTTTGCCCAGGCGGTGCGCATCTACGGAATTGCTTTTACGAAGCTGCCCGCCGTGGTGAACATGCGAACCCGCTGGAAAGAGCGCAAACTGTCCGACGATGATCCGGCCTTTCTGGTGCATGAGTCGCTGTGTATGTCCGACGCCCGGTCTCAACTGGCTCTGCAACAGATGACGAACGTGGTTCACGCCTTTGTCCGGATGACGCAGATCTACGCCGCGCGCATGAGAAATGCGACGGAAGAGGTCGCCAGCACGCGGAAGGAGACAGCCCGGTATTCGTCCGACCTCGCCCGAAGCCATACCCTGCTGGAGAATCTGACGAAGTCTCTGGGCGAATACGGGAAGGAGTTACCCGGCCTGATTGATGCCATGAAGGTGAACCACGAGCTGACCGAGTCGCATACCTGGAAGAGCAAGGCCCAGCTCATTGTAATGGGAGCGGTGACAATGGGCCTCGGGCTGCTGGTCGGGAAATTGTTTTTCTGAAACTTGTGTAGGTTAATAACAAATACAAAGAAAGGAAATGAAATGGCTGCTCTGAACAAGGTTCAGTTGATTGGAAATCTGACTCGTGACCCCGAATTGCGCGTTACCCCCACCGGGAAATCTGTGTGCAAATTCGGGATCGCGGTCAGCCGAAAGTTCAAGGACGAGGCCGGAAATACCCGTGAGGACACCACCTTTGTTGAACTCGAGGCATGGGGTAAAAGGGGGGAGACGATCGCCAAACACACAGGTTCGGGACAGCTCCTCTATCTGGAAGGCCGGTTGAAACTCGACCAGTGGGAAGACAAGGCGAGCAAGCAAAAGCGGAGCCGCATGAAAGTGATTCTGGAGAATTTCCAGTTCCTCGGAGCCCGGCCCGGTAGCGCCGGGGATGACAGTCCCGAAACCCGGGAGGATGACGAGAGTGAAGATTATGGGGATGATAGTCCCTGAGAGGCGGGGCAGTGCACTGATGGGGCGGAATGCCACTCCTGAAGGTGCTCCGCGACCGTCGGGCCCCCAGCCGCGACAAAAGAGCGGGCCCGCACGGTCAGTCACGTATTCCCGCTCGTTCATTTCGATCTGGAGGGAGGGCCGGGTGGACGAGAACAAGGGAATGCCCTTCCGGTTATGAGGTTGCCGCCAACCTCCGGACCGGTGCAAGTAACACACCAACACCATTTGACCATGAACGAAGCTCTCGGTTTCTCCTATGACCCGTCTCTGTTTATCGGGACACCACTTCCTGTTGGACAGGAGGCAGCAATTTTCCGGCTGAAAAAAATGCTATCCCAATTCGTCTTCGATTCCGTGGCGCTCGAGGGCAACCCCTTCACGTTTCCGGAGGTGCAGACGGTGCTGGATGGCGTTACTGTGGGCGGCCACAAACTTGAGGATCAGGAGCAGGTGCTGAACCAGCGCGATGCACATGTGCTACTGATCGAGCTGGTCCGGGCCGGAACTTTCACCATCAACGAAAGCATCGCGATTGCCCTCAACGCGCGCGTCGCCAAGGGCGAGGCGTTAAAAATTGGAAATTTCCGGGATGGTGGAGTCGGTGTGGCCGGAACCAGCTACACGCCTCCACCGCATGAGAGGCTTGGAGAATTGTTCCAGGCCGGTTCGGTGTACCTGAATTCGATCCGGTCGCCTCTGGAACGTGCGTATGTAGCATCCGCGTGGATACCGTTTAACCAGTTTTTTTATGATGGAAACAAGCGGACGGGCCGACTGTTGATGAACGGTGTGTTGTTGTCGAATGGACTGGACGGGTTGAGCATACCGGCCAAGGGCCAGAGGGACTACAATGAAACCTGCCTCGCCCTGTATGATACCCGAAACGCTACTCCGCTCTTCCGGCACATGCTGGCCTGGCATAAGAAAATCGGACTGAAATTCGAGAATGACCAGATACAGCTTCCCGGGAACAGCTCACCATTGCCTCCGAATCAAGGGATAACACCCCCGATCCGAAACAGGTAGGGGATTTCTGGCAAATTTCCGCGCGACATGGAAAAGATCACGCGAAAGATTGTAACGGCGACGGGAGAAACCCGTGAAGTTACGGACCTGCGCTTCACGATCGGTAAATGGTCGGTATACCGGATCGAGGAGGCGGTGAGAGGGCTTGTCCGTGCCGCCCGCCGCGCGGGAATCATCCCAGAGCCGGAGCTGGAGGTTTTGTGGGAATCCGAACGGGAGGAAGTTCAGACAACCACGGTGGTTTTCTTGGACAGCGGCCGTCCGGAGGGGCAGGAAGAGGCAAAGCGCGTTGTTCCTGTCGTGGATTGCCGTGTGACCGTTCCCTCCGGTGGGTTTCGCCTTGAAGGTAACTGGCGGGTTGTCGCCTCCCTGAAGCGGGTACTGCTTCAGATGACCGACGAGGGAGCAGTACCGGAATCCCTCACCAACGAAATCTTTGCCGACCCGGAGGACTTGCCGAAAGTTGAGAAATACCGTCACGGTGAGCTGGTTTGCGAACACTGCCGATTGAAACGAATCAGGTCGGGAACGCTGGTGGTAGGGAATCGGGATGGCGAGACAAGGCAGTTGGGAACGGAGTGCGCCACGCTTTACGTAGGCGAAAGGGCCGAGACGGCGGTGCAGGAGATGGAGTTCCGGGCACTGCTCACTGCGTTTGCAGATGACGTGGACGCGGAAAGCGAGGGATTGCATGCCGGTCGGGGATCGGGGGGCGGTGCCCTGTCAGCTTGGGATGCGGAGGTTGTCGCCGCCCACGCCGTGGCCTGTGTGAGACAACACGGATGGCAATCATCGAGCATCGAGGCGTTCCCGTCTTTCAGACCCAACCCCGAGGCCACTTGGCGATCCGTTGAGTTCATGTTGCTCCTGTACCCCAAAAACGAGCGGGATGCGGCACTGGCCGCAGTTGAGATCGTGAAGCTGGAGAAGCAGGTAAAGGAATGCGAGGCTGAGCCTATCCCCGCCGGTCTTGATCCGACAACCGCGAGAAATCTGGACATTGCTCTCTCGAAAATAAAAGCAAAGCTGGCCTCGCTGGAAGAGCACAGAAAGTTCCTGCTGGATACGGCGCTCTATTCGGTAACGGAAGCGGACCGTGAAAAGGGCCGGCGGCTGGTCGAGTGGCTTGCCGGTGCGGAAGAAAAGGAAGGTAACACGTATCTGGATACATTGAAAGCCGTCTACTCACCCGGATGGGTCAGCGAAAGCCGGTTGAGACACGCGGTGTCGATCGTGAAGGCCCGGGAGAATGCGGAGAAAAAGGAGGTGATGGAAAAAGCCAGAGCAACGAGCCAATGGGTGGGCACAAAAGGGAAAAGGGAGGAATTCACGCTGGAATTGCTTTCCGCAACTCCATACGGAGGTCCCTTCCCAGGAGTCGCCTTTCGCCTCAGAGACCAGGCCGGGAACCTTTTTTCGTGGATGACGGGCAAAAGAGGTCTTGGGTATGAACCAGTGGGTAAGACTTTTTGTCTGGCAGGGACGGTGGCCGAGCACGAGGAGTTCAGGGGGGTAAGGATTACCCGGCTTTCCAGGGTAAAGGTCCAGGGGGAGGCGTGTATGGGGTCTCCCCTGTTACCTGCGGAGGGCACACGGAGGACGCGGGGCAGATGACGACGGGGACTGCACTCCTTTCTCGTCAATCTGTGGAAGGACCGCCTTATCCCTGCATATGGACCGGAGCTATTTAACGATGAAAACTTGGGATGATCTGGTGGGCGATGTGAGGCGGAAGGAAGATGAGAGGAAGGCTGCGGCCGCAGCCTTTTTGGAACAGTATGGACGTTGCACATTCCGTTGCGATTTACCGCAGCTTAGAAAGGGAGCGTATCTCATTGTGTCCCCGAGTGCGAAGCGGCCGGGGGAATGGCAGGGGACGATTTTCGATGAACTCGGGCCCAGCTCCGATGTGCAGCGCAGGACATGGGATGAGGTTGTCGAAAGAATGCAGAAGGATTTCGGACTGGATCTGGCAGGGGCGAGGGTGGCCGTCCGCGGGGATTCTGTCCCGACCGCCAGCATTGGCCCCCTGCCTGTCCCGAACAGCCGTTCCGGCCGCTCAAGGTCGTAATTGTGGCCGGTTTTCTTGGCGAGACTAGGGTAGATGTGTGGTTTACAAAACGTTTACTTTTCGTTTCCTGAAAGCTTACCATGAGTTGACAAGACACGACGATATGGACGATGTTGGTGTGTTATGACCATCGAAACCTTCGTGGAAACCAGGAGCAGTACCTTTAAAGAAACCGCGAAGGAACTGTTTGCACTCGCAAGTATCAAGTTGGTAGATACACCGCTCTTGGCCGGCATGATTCTGCATCAGCTTGAATTGCCCGGATGGTGCAGGGGAAAAGTGAACAGGCGTAAGCAGGAAACTGATGTAGAGGTGGTTGCCGCTAGATTGATTGATGATATTGAACGCACTCGTTCCAGATACAGGGACCGGGATGTTTATTTCTGCCTGCCGGTGAAAGAAAAGGATTTTGTGAGGATTCTCTCTGTCAGGACCGTTGATCTTGGCGATGTGTCAATATCGAGCAACATTGCCGATTCCATAACGAGAATGCTTCAGGAAAAACAGAAAGCAACCGCTCCGGCCGCGGTTAATGAAGGACGGTTCGCACTGGACGCACTTGAAGGAATGAGTGCGGAGGATCTTCGCGATAGGAAGAACGGCCGACTGGATGCCAACAAGGTTGGTGAATTGTTCGGATTGACGAACAGTGAACTCGCAACTGCATGCGGGATGAGCAAACAAGGGCTCGGGAAAAACCCCACCAGTTTGCACGCCCAAGGTTTACTGGAGCATTTCGAACGGATAGCCCGTTTGAGAAAAATCAAACAATTTGAAAAAGATGGCGCTCTCCGAATCTGGTTTCGGAAGCGGCTGCCACTCTTTGGCAATGAAAGCGCAGAAGCGTATTTCAGGGCTGGCAAGATTGATGAAGTTGCGGAAAAGGTTGACCAATTCCTTACGGGAGACTTTAGCGGCTGAAGTCCCTCATGCCAGCAAAGCTGAGAAATGCCCTTGGTCAGGTAACGGCCGTGCCTTTTGAAGGCACGGCTTTCAGGGTGATGTTTGGAGGAATTCTTGTGAGAGACTCCGAATTCAAGCACTTGCAGGCACAAATCGGTGCGGGGCGCTGTAATCCCGGAGGCATTCGCCGGATTTACCTTGCCCTGGAGAAAAAAACAGCGAGGGCAGAGTTCGAACATGTTCAGAAGAGTCTCGATCCCGATACAGATCCTGACCTTGTGGAGGCCCACGAGTTTGCTGTCCGGGTAAAACTCGGAAGGATTCTGGATATCTGCGACGAACAGACAAGAAACGTAATCGGAATTGATCTTGCTGCAATCAGTGAGGACTGGCGCTTCACGGCATCGATGACGCGGCTACAGACCTTGGGGAAACTGGTGGCAGAGGGGGTTGGGGATTTCGTCGCGATCAGGTACCCTTCGCAGCGGACGGATTCAGGAATAAATATTGTTGTATTCACCGATCGGCTACAGAATGACGATTTTCTGGAGGCGAACACGATAAGGCCAACCGGAAGGCTGACGGGTGCGCGCTGATAGGTACAAGCGACCCGGATGGCAGTTCTATACATGGTGGAGAAGAAGGTGATCCGCACGCGAAACCGCAAACGCTGATCCAGTCTTCGAAGGCCGCGCGCTCCGCACACGATTCCTCCTCTTGGGCCAGGCAACGGCATGCCCGTTCTGGCGGGCATATTTTTTGGGGATGGATAGGCGCAAAAATTTATTCTTATTCCAAGGTAAAAGAATTGACTGTTTCAAAAACATCCCATTTTTGAAATGAAATGGTCCATGAACCTGAAATATCCGTTCGCCCCAAGTCGTCCGAGAATTCGGCAACGGCCGTTATGGCTCAATGGGCGATGCTGGAACCAGCCCTTACCGAGAATCTGCGCTCATCCATATTTGAGGAGGGAGTCCGGGATCTTCTCGGAAAGGACGGTGCGGAAAAATTGGGCGTCGTGTCGGAGCATTACCACGATTGGGTTTCAGAGTACCTCGATGGGCTTCGTTTCGTTCAGGCCGACGTGGTTGGAAAACTGGCGAACAGCATTTCACAGGCCCTGAACCTTCCGGGCGGGACTGGCCCACTGGAGGGATTCAACCGTGACATCCACAGCGACAGGGTGTTTGCCAGCGTAGGCGAGATCGGTCGTTCGGTCGATGAGACCCTCGGGGGTGCCGGGTTCGGGCCGGAAACGATCAGAGTGGCGGAGGCTGTGGTCTCTGCCGGCGAGTTGCACCTGTACGGGGTTCTGCCAGCCGGTTCATCGCTTGTGCCCGGTCTTGGAGCCACATCAGGGACGTTGTTTGGCAACATGGCATCGCTCATGGAAAACAGCGGTGCAGCAGCAATCGAGGTGGTGGGCGAGTCGATGGAGCAGGAAAGGGCAATGTTCGCCCGGCTTGGCTCCTCCAAGGCTACGTTAGACCTCGTTCCTGTATTCGCACAGGTCCGCGGACCGATGAATGTTGGAGAGTTGGCGGACAAGGCCGGCGTGGCTTGGAACTCGGCTGCAACATTCATTGCCCGGGTCGAGACGCTCGGGCTGATCAGGCCGGTGCAGGGAGATCCCGGTGCAGGGCGGCAGTTTGTTTCCGTGCCGGCGGATGCAGCAATGAGAGCCCGGTTCTGTCCGAGGGAGCTGCGCCGCGCACCTGCACGGGTATTTGCCATGCTGTCAGGCAGAAAAAGTGGGACAAATGTCCCTTTACCGGATGCCTGGGTGGGCCGATCGAAAGTGAGGTAGATGGTATATGACAATAAATGCAGGAATATGGCTGGAAGCCTTTACGGAGGTCTGCTCCGGGTACCTGCGGCTTGTCATCGAATCTACGGACAGGTTCTCACCCTTGGGAGTTATTCTCCTGCTGGCTACGATAGCAGGCGTCGCAGTACTGGTGTATGGGATAACCGAATACGTGTGGTATCGGGAACCTGTCAGGATTATTCCGCATCTTTGCGGAGGGTTGATCGCACTTCTGTCGATCAACTTCCTGATCGGATAATCCGGGCTGGTGCCGGAATTCAGGTGCCGGCCGTGGTCCTGAATTTACCATGCACCAAGATGAGCTGGACTTCGAGCAGGTCTCTATCGCGACCACAACTCCAACTGTCATCGTCGAGGACGATGCCGAAAACCCCCTCGCCGCGGTTCCGGACGGGATTGACCTGACTCCGGCAGAAAAGGCTGCGCTGGGTCGGTTGATGGAATATACC
This sequence comes from Opitutaceae bacterium TAV5, assembly GCA_000242935.3. NCBI lineage: Bacteria > Pseudomonadati > Verrucomicrobiota > Opitutia > Opitutales > Opitutaceae > Opitutaceae bacterium TAV5. The sequence goes on along the minus strand of CP007054.1, from coordinate 74,299 downwards.
AGAAAGGGGACGATGAAGCCCCGCATGGTGACCCGGCAGCAGTGGATCGAGGATTTGCTGTCGCGAGGATTCACGGAGCTTCAGACCATGAAGTGGGGCCGCGCTCCCGCCCGCCTCCGGATAATTGCGCCGAACCGACTGAACAGACGGAAGCAGCCACAGTTTTACGAGGTACAATCCGCAATCGAAATTTCCTATGTGAGGCGCAGGCACGCCGAAATATTCGGTTCATCGAAAAGGCCCGAGGCCTTCGCGGAAGGCCCGTCCGTTGAGTCGTCGCAGCGGCAGCGGCCTCCTACCGCGATAAAGCCTCCTCCCCTACAACGTCAGCCTGTACAGAGGCCCACAGAACCGGACCCGACCGGGGGACGCGTTCCGGGTGAAAGGAACGTCACCGGGCGGCCGAAGGTTCCCCGCCCGGCAGTCAGCAGGGATACCGGCCGGCCGGAGTCGGGAGGAGCCGGCGGGGCGATGACTGAAAGTCATTTAATATCGGATACAGAAGGAGGAGACCGGAAACCGGCCGAGGCCTTCGCATCGGCATGGGCCGAGGATATTGTCGATATTGTCACGCCTCCTGCCGGATCTCAGAGGGAAATAGCGATGGAGGAAGCGGAGAGCGATCTTGCCAGACGGATTCTGGGGCGGTTTTCCGGGAGGGTTTCACCTGACGAATACAGCACGGTGACCAGAATCGCCCCCTTCTTTGCACGCCGATGGTCACAACTCGTGCGAATGCAAAGGGTGGGGGTAATCATGGCGGTTCTGGAACGGGTGGAAGTGAACGGTCTTTCGCCGGCCATCGGTCTCGCCATTGCCGAGGAAGGATGGCATTATTTTGAGAAACATGCACTGAACCGCGGGGAGTCGTTGCAGTCGGTACTTCCCGAGGGGAGGATGTTGCGTGACACCTTGCGCAAATGGGTAAATGAGGACGCTTGGATTAGCTTCCTGCGCGAGCGTGTCTCGCGGAACAGCGAGAAAGTGATACAGGAGGAAGCCCCCGGTGCCGTGCTTTCTCAGGAGGAGAGGGATTTCCATTACGAGGAGCATGAAACAGTCACACCGGCGGGAAAGAAGACCAGAATCCGGGCGAACATCGAGGCAATCCGCACCATGAAGAAGCTGGAGGCCGAGGACAGGCTGGCAACGGACGCTGAAAAGTCCATCCTTGCGAAGTTCAACGGGTGGGGAGGAACGAAGGAGTTGTTCCAGAACAACGATGCGATCGTGGAAACTTTCCAGCGAGGCTACGGGTATGGGGGCGGCGACTTCATGGCCGAGGTTCGCGCGAAGGCTGAACGTGACAAAGAGCTTTGGGGTGCGGAGACGGGGCGGTATTCGCCGGAGCTGAGTTACCTGAATTGGGAGGCGGAATATGGTGATCTGCAAAAGGAGTTGAGGGAGCTGATGACGGAGGCCGAGTGGAATGCCGCGAGCGCCAGCATTCTCAACTCCCACTATACCGAGGAATCGGTTTGTCACTGGCTCTGGAAGATCGCACGGAAGGCCGGTTTTGCGGGCGGCCGCGTAATCGAGCCGGCGGCGGGGAGCGGGCGAATTCTGGGCGCGATGCCGCCCGATTTACGGGCAAGGAGCGCGGTCGAGGCGGTCGAGGTCGATTCCGTTGCCGCCCGGATTACAGCCAAACTCTTCCCCCAGGCGAAAGTTCATGCCTGCGGTTTCGAGGAGGCGATGATTCCGATGGGAAGCGCCGATCTTGTCATCGCAAACGTGCCATTCAGCGAGATTGGGCCAGGCGTGCAGGAAGGGTTGGGGCCCGTGCCTTTCAACCTGCATAATTATTTTATCGCGGAAGCCATGCGCAAGCTGAAGCCATCCGGTATTGCCGTTATCATTACCTCCGCATCCACCTTGCAGAATAATGACGACCAGCGGGCCGAACTGGCCAAGGTGGCTGAGTTGTGGGGATCGGTTCGGCTTCCCGGTGATGCCTTTGTCCATAATGCCGGCACGGAGGTTGTGACGGATGTACTGTTATTGCGTAAGCCCGATGGCCAGTATTATCCCGAGGCGGAGAACTGGACACAACTGATGCCCGTTGAACTACCGGACGAAGGGAAATTTACCGGCATCCAGCATGGTGAGGAATTCGAGGTCGGCGTTGCTTCGGTGAACGAATATTATATTCGCCACCCGGAAATGGTCCTGGGCTACCATAGCCTTCGAGGGAAGATGTACGGGAAAGACAAACAGCGCGGGCAATATACGGTAACATCCCCGGAAGGCGCGCCGCCACTGGTCGACCGTCTTTCCGTAGTTACTGAAAAGATACCTCATGTTCCGAACAGCTCGGAAAGAATCGGGGGAAAAATATCCGTCGTCAGTGATCCCGCCAGCCTGATGGCGACTATGGACGAACGGCCTGGAAGCCTCGTTGTCCGGGGACATGACGTGTATGTTGTCCGATCCGACCGCGAGCTGGTTGCACCCGAATGGAAACTCTCGGGCGACCTTCCCGCCGGGTTTCGCAAGCTGGAGAGTGCGGAAAAAATGGCCCGGGATTATGTCAACATTCGCGAACTGCTCATGGAGCAGATCGCGATGGATCTAAACATCCTCACGACGGACGAAGTGAGTGCGGCCCACCGGGGCACACTGAATCGAGCCTATGAATCCTTCGTGAAGGATCACGGCAGGCTCAATGACGTGTTCCGGAAACTGCGCGGACTGGCTCCGCAAGACACCACGTTGACCAGCGTTTTTGCTCTCGAACAGGTGCGCGAGGTCGCAGGAGATGACGGCCGCAAGCGAAAGCAGGTTATTCCAGCCGGCATCCTGTCGGTGCGAACCCTTTACCCGCCGGAGCAGGCTGCGCTCCTTAGCGTCGGGACGCTGGAGGAAGGCATCCTCGCGAGCCTGAACCAGACGGGAACGGTTGATGTGGCCTACATCGCTGATCTTTTGGGGCGCGACGACACCGAAGCACTGGCGAACGAGATTGCAGAGAGCGGGCAGGCATTTCGCGTTATCGGAGACCCGGATTCGTTCCTTCACCGGACAGCCTACCTGTCGGGCGATGTCCTGACCGAGCTGGAAAAGGCGCGTAAGGCGGCGATTCTCGATCCGAGATTTGGGATGAACGTTGCTGCACTTGAGGCGGTCTCACCGCAACCGGTTCCGTTTGAACGGGTGCGTGCTCCATTTGGTGCGACGTGGGTGCCGGGGTATCTCTATCAGGAATTCATAAACGAGGTGGCCGGCGTAAACCTGAAAAGTTCTCCCGTCTATGACCCGCGCTCTCATATCTGGTTTTGGCCAGGCCTCTCGGGTCATTATTCGCAGACAGCATCATCCCGTTTCGGTACTTCGCGAGTCTCCTGGGACAAGGTTGTGCAGAATGCTCTTTCGCAAGATCCCGGCAAGGTAATGGACCGGATCGAAGGGGGTGGGCAGGTCTTCAACCCGAAGGAGACAGCAATACTTCGGGCTCGTGTCGAGTCACTGAACAGCGAGTGGACCGCATGGGTTGGCAGGCGCGAGGACACCAAAAAAATCCTGACCGATGAGTTCAACGCCCGCTTCAATCGCGTGGTCCCGCCAAGGCATGAAGGGGAACACCTGACCTTTCCCGGAATCGCGACCGGGCCCGGGGCTCTTGTCCCCCGCTTCTACCAGCGGAATGCCGTCGCCCGCTTTTTGGCGAAACCGGCCGGTGTGGTTGCGCATGGAACCGGGTACGGGAAAACATTGACGGCCATTCTGATTGCCCACGAGCACCGTCGTATCGGCAGCGCAAAGAAGCCGCTTATGGTGTGTGACTCGGCAAACTACGCCCAGTTTGTCGCTGGATACCGGCAAGTCTATCCACAGGACAACATCCTCGTTGCCGATGACGCCAATTTTTCTCCCAAAGAGCGGGAGAATTTCAAGGCCCTTGTCGCCTATGGCGACTGGCATTGCATTCTCATGTCGAGAACGCAGTTCGAGCGTATCCCGGTTTCAACCGAGACGCAGGAAAGGTGGATGGCAGAGGAGCTTTCAGACCTCCGTTATTCACTCGATGTTGTATCCGGATTAAACGACAAAAAAAACCAACGGAAGATTGAGAAGAAAATAGAGAAAAAGGCAGAAGCCCTGAACGCGTTCATGAACGAGCAGGCCAAGCGATCGGATATTGGCCTCACCTGGGAGCAGCTTGGAGTGGACCTCCTGATTGTCGATGAATGCCACCGGCACAAGAAGACAGGCTTCGCGACCGCCTTCACGGATATCAAGGGAATCGACTCAAACACGTCGAACCGGGGCCGGGATTTGTTGATGAAGGGTGATATCATCCAGAGTCGGCGAAAGGGCATGGGTGTGATCGGCCTGTCCGGTACTCCTGCCACCAACACGATGGCGGAGTTCTGGAACATGAACCGGCTTTTCGATCCGAATGCCTTGCAGGATTTCGGGGTCCCCTATTTTGACGATTTCAAGACATCATTCTGTGAGACGGAGACCCGTCTGGAGATGAACGAGGCAAACGGGCGTTATCGCTACATTGAGCGAATGTCGAAATTCGTAAACGCACGGGTGCTCGCTCAGTTTGTCCGGACCGGTTGCGATATACAGCTTGATCCGGAAAAGCTGAATCTCACCTTGCCCGAACACGAATCCGGTGGAGTCGAACATGCCGTGGTGCCCATCACCGATTCCGTCCTGGAAGAGATGGAAAAGCTCTCCGAGATTTACGATCAGTACGAGAAATTGTCCGGGGAAGAGAAACGCGAGATGTCGTTTGTTCCGTTGACGCTCATGGGCATGGGAATGGCAGCCTCGATCGATCCCCGGCTTGTGAATCCGTCTGCCCCGGATGAACCGGGATCGCTGTTGAACACGATCGTGAGGAATGTGGTGAACATCCGGCGGGAGACAGCCCCGACCGGCAGGAAAACTCAGGTCATCTTCCTGGACCGGTATCGGACAATGAACACGTCGGTCTTGGACCAGCTCAGGGCCAAGGGCATGAAGTCCGTCAGTATCGAGATCGACGATACACCGGAACCCGTTGCATCCGATGATCCGGACTCGCAGGATGCCGGTGAGGCTGTTACGGACGAGAAAGCCGATTTCAGGATAGGCACGGCAGGCATCAATCTCTACATCGAAATCAGGTCGAAACTGGTGGCCTCCGGCGAGTTCAGACCAGAGGAGATCGCGATCATCGGTGAGGCCAAGGATGCCAGGGAGCGCGCAGAAATATTCGAGCGCGTTTGCCGGGGGGAGATACTCGTTGTGCTGGGTTCGTCCGACAAGCTGGGTATAGGCGCGAATTTTCAGGACCTGCTTTACGCGGCTCATAATTTTGACCCTCCCCGGAACATGACCCCAGACCAGCAAGAGCAGCGTGACGGCCGCATTGTCCGAAGTGGCAACACCAATGAGAAGGTCCGCGTGTTTCTTTACGGGATGCAGGATACCTGCACCGTAGCGATCTGGAACCGCATCCAGACCAAGCGGCGGTTTATCCGGCAGGGTCTTTCAGAATCCGGAGGCGAGGACGAAATTGATGATGTCGGGGAAATCCAGCTTGAGGAATTCAAGGCGGCGCTTGTGGCCGACAAGCGCCAGTTGAAGGTCGCTGAACTCAAGGGGAACATCAAGGACGAGAGACTGGCGATCGAGGTGGTCCGGTCCAGAAAAGGTTCGCTCAAGAGTCAGATACGGAGCCTTGAGCAATGGGTGGATTCCATCCAGACAGTCGAGATCGTTCACGCCTTGAAAGAGAAGAACTGGATTGCACAAAACACGACGCCGTTTGAGTCCAAGTTGACCGTGGATATTTCGGACCTGCGAACGGTCGAACGCGGTTCGACAATTGAATGGTTTGCCGAAAGGGCCAAAGCGAAAAAACCGACGATAATCACCGGATCGTCAACGGAGGTTGAAAAGGAGCTCTCCGGACTGGTGGATGCACTTCGGCAGACGAAACTGGACGGCCAGGTTGAGCATCCATTGGGAAGTCTGACCGTGAACGGATTCAGGGTTCGGCTGACCTATGCGCTCGTTACCTTCAAGTCGTCCGGACGGGAGGCCGAATCCCTGTTGATGAGCGTTGCAAACCCGGTAAGAGGGGAGGGCAATCTGCTGGTTTCCCTTACACAGTTTGCCAGCGCGGGAATGTTGCTCCGGACAGTCACCAACATTCCCCGTCTCGTGGAGGAAAGGCTGGCATCTGCCCATATGAAGCTGAAATCCCTGGAAGCCGACCTGGAAGTCACCAAAGCCGAATTTGCCAAGGTGACGATACCCTCCGATGAACGCCTGAAATCCTTGGAAGCGGAACTGGAAGCTCTGGAGAAAGATATGGTCGAGCATCCCTACGTCAGGGGCAGCAGGCGCGAGAATCGTGACATGCCGGTGAAGAGTTACCAACCGGACTTGACCGGAGGACCGAAGGCCGTCGAACCGCAGGTAGCGGAGGCGGTTCGCGTCGGGGCGAGAGCCATGAATCGTTGAGGAGCTTTGCACTTGCCGTAAATTCAGAAAATGGACAAGTCATAACATTGTAACAGTACATTCCCGGAACCATAACCTACCATGCCTAATACATTCATTCCCCTCATGTTTGCCGCCTTTGATGTGGGTGGCTATTCTGTAAGCACAAAGACTGTCGTTGGATGGGTGATCGGCCTTGCCCTCATTCTGGGCCTGTGGCGCTGCCTCAGCCTCAATCGCGACGCCGCGAATGATCGTGATGCGGAACAGCGAAACGAAAAGCTGAAGATGGCCTGGGTTGTCCTCGGTAGCAGTGTTTGTATGACGATCCTTTTCGAGAGACTCGGGTTCATCTCCTTCACGGAAATAACCTCAAGCCTTAACAACTTCTAGGAGGGAAGCCGGTGTCTGCCGAAGAGAACAGCGAGCCGACTTTGCCGGTGACTCCTACAAACGAGGGCCGGAAGCCGGCGATGAACAACTTTGGCTACAACGTTCCCTTCTACGATCTGAAGCCTCTCTGGTTCGGGCTTTTCGGGACTGCACTTATGGGGATAGCGTTTTCGATGCGTCTGCTGGATTTTCTGCACTGGTCGGCGGCGCTGATCCTCGTGCTTGCTCCCCTCGTCGCGGCTCACATCTACATAAAAATGTTCGTTGAGAATGCGCTGCCTGATACGCAGCGGGATTTCTTTGCGCGTGTGCTTGCCCTTGCGCCGGATTTCGACCGGCCTCCGGTGCGTTGGTTGCCATTCGTGCCGAGCCTTCGCCCGCGACTGACCCTTGCGGCGGACCCGGAGCCATATGCCGGCAGTATCCATCCGATGCTGCGGTTGCAGGAACGCCTTGAGGCCCTCGCGGGTACTTCGGGAACAAAACGAAAAAACAACCAGACCGATAACCATGCCACTCCTTAGCGGTTTTCCCTCCGGCTGGATTGACAGCGACGCCCTCTGGTGGGGCGATGACCTGAACGCGAATACCGTTTTCAGCAAGGGGGCCCGTATCGAGGTTCCGGATATGCGAACCGCTGACACACGGACCCTGCTTGCGCTTCGTTACCAGATTCTGGGCCTGCTGTCGGGGCTGACGGCGCAGAGCGCCATGCAGATCCAGTGGTCGGTCGAGGATGACTATCATGCAGACTTCGACGCCTTTGAGAAGGAGACGGAGACAAGCGCGAAAATGACACGATGGTGCAGGGACCGTAGGAACAACCGCGTGGATTTCTATCGGGAGATGATAAAACGAGGGGGACTTCGGCGCGAAAGGGTGTATCTTTATCTTGCCCACCGATGCGCGGATCTTCGCGGGGTTTCGATGCACTCGCGCGCCGCGCGCGAAAGCTATCTGCGCAGCGCCTTGCGCGGTCTTGAAACCAGAATGCGACAAATGGAGATGTCGTTCCCCATCGCTCGCTGGACGATGATGGATGACGCCGGGCATGCGGGGCATCTTCGCAGATTCCTGAATCCCTCCCAAGTTCATGCCATCGCCTCCGGGGACGTGTTCGGTGAACTGGACCGGACCCGCTCTGTTCGGGAAAACTGCCTTCGATCTGATGTCATGCCCTTTCCCTACGGTTACGGTGAATCACGGGGCACCGGATTGCTGTTCGATGGGCACTACCATGCCATGTTCGTCGTCACCCGACTTCCTTCACAGACGCGGCCTGGAATGATGCTGGACCTCCTCGATGCGAATGACCGCAACTGTTCAATAACACAGAATATCTTCCCGTTGCCGGTTGATGTAGAAATCGAACGGCTGAGGAAGGAGCTGGATGAGATCCAGAAGTCTCTTACGATGGCGAAGTCGGCAGGCCTTGATGAACAGGGCAGGCTTCTACTTGCCCGGATCAACTCCCTCGTTTCATCCGCGGTCATCCCTTTCAAGGTTCTGACTGTCGTGAGAGTGTGGGCGGATTCACTCGAAAAATTGTCAGCCCAGGCGCTGGCTACGAAGGGAGCCTTGGGGAGGCTGAGCGGTCTCGGGTATCACGAAGTCAATGACCCGGTTCGTGCCCGGCATCTCTTTCTGGAAACCCTGCCCGGCCACCTTGCCGGCGATTACCGGGGCTGGGACAAATATTGCGAGAACCTGAATCTTGCCGATTTCACCCCCGTTTCCGCAACTTTCACCGGGCACTTGGAAGAAGCCCAAGCGCTCTATGACTCGCCGGGTGGAGGCGTCGTCGGGCTGCGACTCTTTGCCGGTACCGGCCATGTTCCCCAATCCACGACTGTTACCGGAGTGAACGGTGCGGGAAAAACTGCGGCGATGATCGACTGCCTTTCGCAGGTCGAGCACATGCTGGATTATACCTACATCCAGGAAGAAGGGATGGCTTTCGCCACCTATGCTCTCATCCGCGGGATTCCGAGCCTCGCGATGCGCGAGTCGGCTGACTATACGCTCAACCCCTTCGACACATTCGGGCTGCCGCTTACTAGCGGCAACATTGCCACCGTGTCGAAGACTGCCATGAAACTGGTCGGCCTGTCCTCCGATGAGGACAAGAACAAGGACCGCGAAAACCTGATCGGACAATATACCGCGTTGCTGTTTCGGGAGACGGCCGAGGACTTCAAGGACAGGGACGAGGATCGATGGATGAACATTACGAGGCTGGCGATGGCTTGCGAAAGGTCACGCGCTCCCCAGGACGACGCGATCGACGGTTATTTGAAATTCCGTGCCTTGCAGGAATCCGGACAGGACGAGGCAAAGGCGTTGCTGGCCTCGTTTTCCGAGGCGGAACTGATCGAGTACCAGACATCGCCCAAGTCCAGGGACCACGTATTTTCAATGGTATTTTCGCAGCTTGCGCCGGATGAATACCCGCAATGGGCCGGTCTCTGCGACATGATGAAATCCGGACGGCTCTCTGTCCACAAGAGGGGCAACGTGGCTGAGATTCTGACCATGCTTTCCACGTCACTCGGGCAGGGGCTTCGCTTCGGGGGCCAGATAGGCGGCCTGATCGACGGAGTTACCAACGTACCACTGTTCGGCAAGGGACTGCACTTGGATACGTCTTACCTGTCGGACGGAATGCTGAAAGAGGTCGCCGGGTTCCTGTTCCCGGAAATGGCCCGCAAGCACATCATGACGATGCCGCGAGCTGCCTACAAGGTGATGATGCTGGATGAACTGCGCCGGCTCGCGCTGATCCCCGGCGCGGTCGAGCACATGATGGAGATGCTGGCCCAGCTTCGCAAATACCGGGCCTGTTTTGTAGGGGCATTCCAGACCATCAGCCAGATCGAGGAGATAAACCCTGCCCTAGCGGCTGTCCTGATGGGACAATGCAAGCAGCATCTTATATTCCGCCAGAACGAGCTGAACGAGGTCCGGAAACTTGCGAAGGCAATCGGCCTGCCGGAAGCGGCCCAGCGGGCTGTTCTTTCGCACCCCCTGCTGGAGCACCAGAAGCGGGGAGTACGTGCGAGCTATTGCACGCTCTTTTCCAACGAGGGGAACGGGAACGCGACATGCGGAACCGTTCGCTTCGAGGTCGACGCCCCGTCGCTGTACGTGGTCTCGTCGAACGGCGAGATCTTCGACCAGAAAAAAAACCAGCTCGCTGGATACAAGGACCCGGTTGATGGAGTTTATGCCGCTGTCGAGTCGACTGGGCAAAAGGAGAAGGCCGCATGAGTTTGTCACAGGTTTTTCTCTCTCCCGCAAAGGACATGTCCCGGGCATCATTGAAGGAATCGTTGCATTATACTGTTTGCATCGGTCAGAAGGTATACCATCGACGGAAGTCGATCCAAGCGGCGCGCAGAATGGCGCAGCGCCTTTTTGACAAGGTGAAAGGCAAGACCGGAGGAACCTTGTGCATAGTTGAGGTTGATCCTGCAAAGGATAGCCGGCGCATCGTCCGGTATTCGCCCCTTGATTACTATGTACTAAACCCGCAGCAGCGCACCCCACTGGAATCCATAATGTCATGAATAATACGATAATATCCATCGTGCAGACTCACATAAACACCATCCGCGACGTGGGCAGGAAATACGGCAGGGAGGAAGATGCCTGGAACAGGCAGTTCCCTCTTGGCCCGGATGGCCGGGAGGGGATTTTTACGTTGGATGAATGCCTAACGGCGCTGAAATTTGCCAGAAGCTTTCAACCTGATGCCGAACGTGCCTGCCAGGCCTTGACAGCTTTGCCTGAAACCGAATCGCTGGTTGTCCGCTACGTTGCCGGCGCAAGGGGTTATGGCCAAGCGACCGTGACTCACACCCTGACGACTTCCGGCGACGAGGGCAGGTTTATGCTGTTGCGTCGCAACGCGCTCATGCTGGAACAGCTCAATGAGAGCATGCAGGCTCTTGCGAAATCCTCGCGAGATCTGGTTACTGACGATTATCTCTTCGGTTCCGAAGAAAATAACGAAATTGCCGAGAAATACTACAAGGCATTTTCGCTAGTTGTGGACAGTTTCGGAGAAGTGGAGAAGGCGCTGGCGGGATGTCATGAATTACCGGGGCGGGTTGCCGTCCCGGGAGAAGAGGACGGCAACCGCAAGCCGCTGCCGACGGCATCCGCAAACGCCCACGGGGCGGCTTATCACCGGTAATCTCGTATCCGCAGAAGCAAGACTCGAAAACATGCCTGAAAACAATAATCTTTCGTCACAAGAAACTGTCGCAAGATTGAGGGCAGAATTTGATTCCATGTCCCGGATCGAACCGGTGTCTTTTATAGATTCAGGTCTTGATCCGGTTCTTTGTTCCGTTGTGGCGTTGGACGGCCGCCGGTATTTGGACAAATGCAAGTGGGTCGTTGATGATCGATTTATTTCTTACGGAATCGGGTATGACCTTGAAGGAAATTGTGTTTACCAATCATGGTCCGGTTTTGATCTGCATCGGAATGCCCTCGGTGATCCGAAATTGTTGTTCGCATCGGCCGATCCCGTAGAGCTGGTCGCAGACTCGGACAGGTGGAGAACGCAGTATCTCGCCGAAACACCCCGATATTCTGTCCTTCCCCAGACATTGGTCGAAAAAAACGACAGCATCCTTTGTCGGAGTGCATCGGAGGCGGTTCGGGAGCTTGAAGCCTGGTTGCCGATGTATCCAGGTGAGTCTGTTTGTATCCGTGACAATCACAACAATGCCCTCGTGGGTGAAGCGGATTGGGAGCGCAGGGCCGGTTATGAACATGAGCGGCAAGACGGCCTTCGTCTTCTCACCGAAGAATTACGCCAGGCAGCCGTCGCTGAAGGCATTCAGTCCCGTGGAAATCAACTTTACAGCCGACTGATCGAAATTTGTATAAACAATCCGGATACCGATGTCGCTGCCCGACAGGCTGACGATCTGGTCCAACAGTTCGGTCTGGATGTATTCGTCGACTCGCAGAGCCTTCGGCAAACCGTTCGCTCGTTCATTCAGAGTAGCTGCGCTGACAGGAGTCGTGATAGCGATCTCCTAGCTGCTATCAGAAAATTCGAGGCGTCGGTCGCAACCGGATGTGCGAACGTTACACCTCTGCCTGAAATACGGCCGGCAACCCGGCCTGCTCACCTATGAACTGCATATTCAAAACAGTGACTGTCCTCGTCTTTGTCATTCTTGCCGGGGCGGGATGTTCAAGCACCCACAAAAGAAGTGCCATTGTCACAGGGTCGACATTGGCGGGTGCCGGTGCCGGTTATGCGATCGGAGGCGAGAAGCACCGCGCGGCCGGTACATTGATCGGCGCCGGTGCCGGCGCGCTTGGTTCCATGCTTGTCCTCGGCGAGGACGGGGAGGTTTACCGGCGAGGCTTGGATGAGGGCTATATCCTTGGATCGAGTGACGCGGTTAAACGTCTCTACTGGTCCAAGCAGGCCCTCGAAAAGCCAACCGGGCAAAGCGAAGGCGTACTTCGATACTATTCCTGGGAGGAGGAGGGGACAACCGCCGACGGGCGCAAACTGGCCCCGGAAACGGTTGCCGTGCCGATCTACGAACCTGTTCGCCAACCGTAATCAATAAATGTATACAAAAACCGGACTCCCGATGCGATGCCCTGCCTGTCTTGGCATTCTTGTTTTATTAGCAAATCCCGCCTTTGCATTTTCCGTGGTGGTGACCAAGGTGGCCGACCCGATGATTCTGGCCGATACGGCCAAAACCGCCGCCAGTACCGCCGCCACGCTTTCCCGGGCCACCGAAATGGTCCGGAATGCGCAGACACTTCTCGACTTTGCCGGCAATCCGAAGGTTGCCATCAAAAGCATATCGGACCTGAAAAGGATTTCTCAATCCATCGACCGGATTCTCGGCAACGATGCCAGTTATTCCGGGGTAAAGGGTGAAGTCTACAAAACGATGGACGACGCCGATTATGCGGTAAAGGCGTGGGAGCGGGTGTGGACAGAGTCTCAGCGTTTGCAGAGACAGATTGACTCTTATGGGAAAACTTATCGCGGGAATGTTGACCTCTACCGGGCTCTTGACGCCGCGGAGGGCATCTCGCGGGGGGTACGGACAGAGATCAAAAAGCAGAACGAGGCCCGCGCCGAAGCGGCGAAGGAACTGGCGGCTGCCCACAAGGCTCTTCTCGATGCTCAAACAGAAAGTGAAAAGCAGGCGGCTGCGGCGCAGATAGCGGCCGTGCAGGCCCAGACCGAAGCCATAGCCGCGCAGCAGCAGGCCCTCATCATTGAGCACCAGATGGAAAAAGCAGACGAGGAGCGCAAGGCAAGGGAGTCGGCGGTGGTCCGGTATGCGCAGCGGCAGGCTGATGCCGCCAATCTGGAAAAAGCTGCTAGGAAGTCCGCCGAAGAAGCCAGTGCAAAAACCGAAACTTGGAACCAGAAAGTTCAGGGTGATCCGTTTGGAGTCGATTATTCACGTATCAGGTAGGTCATGACAGAGACGTACAGAGTTCTCCTCGATATGCAGCCTCAAGCCCTCTTCGATGGCCTGATGACGCGCCATCCCGGAGTGCTTGAGGGATTCCGCCACCTGATGCAGTTTGCCGGCGGAGCTTTCCTTCTCCTCGGGCATTCCCAAAGGATGGCCGAGGTCGGTAAAAGGGGCATGGAAGCGACGGGGGAGATCGTGAGAACGCTCGTTCTCTGTATCCTCATTTTCGCCGGGGGTCAGATTCTTGGAATTCTCGCCAGCGTTTTTGCCAATGTTCCCGCCGAAATCGACGCGCCGGTTTCCTCCGGGTCGCTCATCACTCAGCTCTGGGAGCGCGCCAGGCAGTTTCCGGACCCGATGGAAGTCTTTTCGAAACCGGAGGGCAAGGATGCCGGAAAGGATGCCAGCACGCTGGAGGGGTCGATCAAGGCCGCCACATCGGGCGATACCGTCAGGGAAACCGCAGACGAAGCCGAGGAACTGTCGTTCTGGTCGCTATCGGACTGGTTTTACAGGCTCGGCCAGTTTCTGTCCCGGCTGTTCATGGCTATCGCGCGTCTGGGTCTGGCGGTTCTCGTTATCGGTGTCCTGCTGCTCGGAATCATCGCGTCGATGTTCATCATCTGGTGCATGGAGGCATTCAGGTATTTGGCGCTCGTGGTCGGAGCCTGCCTCCTCCCCCTCTTCATCGGGTTCCTCTCCACGGAACATATGCGGTCAGCAGGATGGAACTACATCCTGACCCTGATCGGCATATGCGCGTGGCCAATCGGGTGGGCTCTCGGGCATGCTATCACCATCGAGCTTTTCGATCTGTGGCTGCGTGTTGCGACAGGAGAGTCGTCGATGGCGGTGATCAATAATTCCATCGAGAATGGGGAAGGGCTGGCAAACCTCGGGACGTATGCCTCGATGTCCTTCCTTCAGTCCTCCTGCCTGGCGCTGGGTTTGCTGGGTCTGTTTCTCTGGATCTTGCTGGTGGCATTTGTTGCACCACTGCTGATTGCGAAAACGCTGACGACCGGGGCGGAGTTCGCTGCCGCCTTCATGGGCAAAGGCGTGCAGACCACTGTTGGCACCGCCGGCAAGCTGCTGGTTGGCGCAGCCACTGTCGCCGCGGCTCCGGCGGCGCTTTCCGCAATCAGCAAGATTGCGCCCGCAGCCAGTGCCGGCGGTAGTGCAACCCCGGCGGCAGGAGCGGCGGGAGGGGTATCCGGCGGAGGATCGGGACTGACCATGCTGGCCTTGGGAAGTGTCCGTGGAGTCGCAGCCAATCCGCCGACACTGGCCGACAAACGTAACTGAAAATGAGATACATTACAATGAATGATGGAAACCGGGAAAGCAACACAGACCGAAATGAGTGGGCAGAAGTTCGCGCAGCTATTGCCGACGCACTTCGCGAGATCGAGGAGAAGGCCTGCGAGTTTGCGGAGCGGATCAGCATCGAGGGCATGAAACCCTGCGAGGCTGTTGATCCGGACATCGCATGGGCCGAGGCACGAGCTGCTGCCGACAAGATCCGGACGCCGCGGCGGAGGAGCAAGTTTTCTGCTGCCACGCGGGTCGGCGATGCGTTGCAAGCTTCCTCGGCGGAGCAGGCAATCCAGGGTACCGTTTCGCAGTCGATACTCGCAGCGGTGGATTTTGTTCTGGGCAGGCACAGGACGGTTTCGCCGGAGAAGGCGGTGCCGGGTAACTTCGAAGTTATCAACGACGCCTCGCTTCCTGACAGTTCCCCTGTCGATTCAGTCGAATCCGCAGCGATCGACGTGGACGGGGAGGCGGGGAATTCCATCCCTCTCCCCTCGGGTCAGAAGGCACTTGCGACTGGCCGCAGACCTTTGCGACTACCGGGAGATTGACTTGTCATTGGTTTAGACAGGGGTTCTAATTCTTGAAAATTCAAAGAATGGACAAGGAATAACAAAGAATGGAGGTGATATGAATAAAGGTATTCGGTCTGTGTGTTTTGTCGCTGCATGGGCATGGCTCATAACGGCAGTTCACGCAATCAGTGTTGAGGGTGAGGCATACCGTTCCTCCTCGGGGTTTGTCGTTGAGGGATCCAGTACCAGTCTTGCCAGCGTGGGGTTTCCCGAGGCCTCGGGTGTATATACCGAGATCCAAGTCTTGGATTCGGGGGCGGTGAAAGACAACTATACTTATACCGTAACCACCGATGCTGGGTTCACGGTCTCACTAGGCCGAGGTGATGCTGGCGGCATGTCGGATCATGTATACCGTTATCATCTAGTTAAATATAATAATAGATTCTACTATGTCATAACACGTAGCACTTACACGGGCATGAACGGGCGGCCGTCTGTGCGATGGTACAGATACCGTGTGTCAGTGTATGCCGGAACGGTGGTCCACCCTACTGTCACAATTTCGCCCGCATCCAATTCTGTCGCGGTTGGAACCTCCGTAGTATTTACTGCTTCCGGAGGGCAAAACGGATATACATGGGGCGGATCGGCGAGCGGGAGCGGGAACACAAAATCGGTCACATTCGGTTCCGCTGGCACCTACCAGGTGACGGTGATGAGTCCCGCCGGCAACGGCTACGCCGCATCGAATACCGCCACAGCTATCGTCTCCGTTACCGTACCGGTTCCTGTCGCGCAAACTGTTACGATCAGTCCGGCATCGAGGACTGTTACGGCGGGCGATTCCGTGACGTTTACCGCATCGGGCGGGAAGAACGATTACACTTGGGGCGGTCTGGCAGGGGGGAACGGAACGACGAAGACAGTCACATTCAACTCGGCCGGAACCTACCAGGTGACGGTGATGAGTCCCGCAGGCAATGGCTACGCCGTCTCGAACACTGCGACCGCGACCATCACTGTCAACGAACCGCCGCCAACTTTGTATTCGGTCAGCGTGACGATCGTCGGGAATGGCTCGGTAGCCGGTGGTGGAACCTATGCCGAAGGCACTTATTGCACGCTTACACCGCAAGCGGGGAGTGATAGCTATTTTGCCGGCTTTTCCGGTGATCAGAACGGTCCCGGCGCAACCGCGGCAAACCCGTCCCCGGGTATCACATTTCTTGTGACAGGTAGTCGTTCCGTGACGGCATTATTCCTGGCGAAACTGGATCAGACTGTTGTGCTCCAGAATCCCGGTTCAAAGCCGGTGGATTCCCAACCGTTCGCCATCTCGTGGAGTACGGATGCCGGCACTACACCCACCTTTTCCATTTCAGGGGTAGCTACGATCAACTCCGGTTCAGGCCTCGTTTCTTTGGCAGGAGGATACGGTAATGTCACCGTGACCGCATCGTTCCCGGGCACGTTCATGTACTTGCCTGCAACCGCATCCGTGACGTTTGCAGTGGGTGTAGCGCAGCCGGGCGTCGTTATCGACGTGCAGGGTTCCTCGATTCAACTCAGCGGCCGAACTTCGTCCGATTTCTCGGAAGCCGGGTCCGCCGGCCGTGTTGCGTCCGCCGCCGCGTTGCCGCTTGTGTCCTCGTCGGACGAGGCACGCGTCGTCATCACCGCCACTCGCAACCTCATCGCCGGCGTTACCGATCCGGGGCCACCCCCGACAAATCCCACTGATCCGACCGAACCGGCACCGACGAACACTTTCCCGGAGAATCCGACAATCGGGCAACTTCACGTAGTGGATGGGGTTCGTTACCTTTACACTCCGGCGGGATGGCAGCGATTCTGAAATCTGAAAAATTTCTTGCTCTAGTTGGCGAAGTAGTTTTGCTAGCACCTGTCGCCGTTCCTTACACCGGCAATTCCTCAACCTAAACTCAGGATAAATATGAAACGCACCACGCTGTTTGTGTCCATTCTCTCTGCTGTCGCGCTCGCGAGCGCCACGGCCCATGCCGCCGAGGTCTTCACCCGGGCCGGTGCCGATGTGACGAAGTTTAAGGCGATCGGTACCGCCGACGACTTTTCAGATTGGGAAGTGGGTGCATTTGTCGAAGTGGGTCTCAATATCACCGACGCCCACAGTGTCGGGCTTGAAGTTGGATATGTTAAGGCTGACGGGCATTGGAATTTTTCCGAGTTCGACATCGAGAAGAAACAGGTACCGATTCTGGTGAATTACCGGTTTACTTACGCTTTTGGCGAAGCAAAGATTTGGAGTCTTTCAGCCGGTGCGACGGTGGGGGTGATTCATGACAAGTTCACGCTGGATACGCCAAGCCCAGATAGCACGGGATCTGATTCCAACTGGTTGTTCACCTACGGAATCACCGCTGGTATCAGTTATTCAATTACGAAAAATTGGTCATTTGATCTTGGCGGACGGATTCTCTGGGTTGACAACAAGGAGTACAAAGGGATCGGGGATGGAGATCTCACACTCTCGAAGGATACGACCTACGCCCGCCCGAGTGTGAATTTGTCTGTCACCTACCGTTTTTGATATTTCCATGCCCCCCCGAGGGGGCATGTCCGGCCTCTTCCGGGAAATCTCAAAAGAAATTCGCCCCACACGACCATCGACCTCGATCAGGAAACGTGGACGTTGAAATCAAGGCCATGATCAAGGCTCGATATCCCAACAGTGTCAGTGGATTCATTCGCAACTTCCTCCCGTCAATAGAAGGGGCTTGTTTGCCGACCCCGCGCGGATCGGATTACCGGAACGGCCATGTTCGCCGATCGCTTCGGAAATGAAGAAATCATGATTCACTCCCCCCCTGAAAACATTGATCTGACCCTCACGAGGGTAGGGGAATTTGACGACAGCGGCGCATACTTCGGCATCGATGGCGAAAGCACCTATTCCGAGGCTCCAGGGGCCCGGCGCTATGTGTTAAGGTACGCTCGTCTTGCGGACACCAGAAAGGCCGGCGTGGCGATTGAGATCATCACGGAGACCTTGAAAGACCCGAGAATTGATTCCGCGACACGAGTCCGACTCACGGAGGCGTTGGAAGTGGCTGAAACAATCGGGGGACCAGTCCACTACATGGATTTTGACGAAACCCCGATGGTGGCGTCAGCAAAACGGTTGGGTTACGATGCCGTTCGTGTTGCCGAGAATGATGATTTTCCCGGAAGCGCCAGCAGTGTGTTTGTCATCAACATCGCGTGTATTACACCGCTGGAGGCGTTGCCTGATGATCTTCCGAAGACTGCGGGGCTTTCTCGCGTTTGCAGCCGATAACTGCACCGTCAAACAAACCGAGCCAGACACTGGAGCATTGAACACAAACCAGCCACTACCTGAAACCCCTGCCGAAGCCATCCGCCAATGGAAGGAAAGCCTGCGCGAAACACTCGAAGGGGTTCACGATCGCCGCCCGGTTTTGTTCGGACGCACTCCGGAGATCCTTAAGCGGGTCGGATTTGAAGATCACCCCGTCTTTGTGCCGCCTTCGGTGATTAAAAAAGCCATGAGGATTCACGGAATTACATTGCTAACCCTTCGCACCCTTCATCACGCCATCGAGCATCCTGTGGCCGTATTTCAGTCTGAAACGGTGGGTGATTCAGTTGTGGTGATGCTGGACCGCAACGACAGTGAGGGACGGCCGATTTTCGTCGCGATGGGCCTTAACAGGGAAGTCAACGCCTACTTGGCTCACATCATCGCAAGCGTTTACGGAGCGAGCTTCAATCAGAGGATTGCCCGCTGGTTTGAAGAATCTGGGCGAGTTCTTTATTACCACCAAAAAAAGAGCCAGCAGTGGTTTCACTCGGTCGGGCTTCAATATCCCGAGCTGGAAACCATTGCTGGCGGTGAAAAGGTGGTCTCAGACATCGGCGATGTCAAGCCAAAGCCAGCGGGACCTGAGACGGTATCCGATGGATTGCCGTTGCCGGTTCCGGAAAAACATTCGTACTCAGTGAGACGTTCGCGTTGAGGAGTGAATCTGAACCCGGACTGCCTGTTATGGAAAATGACCCAAAGCCTGTTGTCCCACGCGTCGTTGAATTGGTAGAGGACGCAATGATCCGGTCGGCCATGGCAGCCGGGCTTACCGCAAAACTGGCCCGGAGGGCTGTCTATTGCGATTTCGATGACGGGAAGGTGGCGCACATGCCTGAGTACCAAGGCCAGCGCGAGTGGTTCATCAGTGACAACTTTGACCGGGGTTTCGGGACCATCATCTTTCGGCCGGCCGGGGAAGTTTTGACGGCGAAAGACAGCATCGAAGGCATCTGGCTATGGCGTGACCCGGGAACAGGTGAAGATTCGCCTATCCAAGGGGGCTATATCGGGGCCTTCGCAATGGCATCCGAGTTTTTCGGGGCCCAAGCAGTTTTCCCCGAGACCGAGGGGCCGAACGGTGCCAATCTCCCCACAGCCCAAAAAACGCAACGGTCGGGTAGATCCAGACCGTGAAATGCACGCAACTGGTCACCCTGTTGCAGTTTCAATTGAAGCCCTGCGAGGCATTTCAGGAAGGCGGCACTTATGCAACGCCAGAAATCGTAACGGCGAGGTAGGAGAGGCGACCTTGACGTTTCGGAAACATCTCGCGGTTTGAGAATTCCCCTCCCCCCTGATCTCAGGAATTACCACCGAAACGTCGATGAAACCCTCTTGCACCGGGTCCTTTGTTGAATCGGATGATTCTTTACATACTAAAGGATAATAAGTTACAATAGGTGTCATTTTGAAAGTTTTTTTATGTGACAAGTCATAACAATGTATCTTAAAAGGTGTTCGTGACTGCAACTGCCACAATTGATGTTCGGCACCCGACGGTACGGGTACCCGCAAGCGGGCAGATAGCTTCGTGGTTACGGGAAGGGGTCGCTGATGGGGCGAGTGACTGGCATTTTACCCCCGGGGAAAAGCCGGCCCTCAGGGTTTATGGGGATATACGTTATCTTGGTGACAGGCCGATAGCGGAAGAAGAGGCCCTTGAGGCTTGGAGATCGCTTACTAAGGAGGAGGGACGTGAAAAGCGGACTTTTTTCAGTCCCGATGACAGAAGTGTGGAAATCGACCTGGATGGGTCGAGAAAGCGATTCCGGGTTCATGCCAAAGTTGGACAAACCGGATTTTCTTTTAATCTGCGCTCTCTGGCGGATGCGCCACGTCCACTTACCGCACTAGGCACACCTCGGGCGTTGATCGAACTGATACACTCACGGAGTGCCGGCCTAGTTTTGGCAACGGGTCAGACAGGTTCGGGGAAGTCAACCACTTTGGCTGCAATCATTGACCACCTTGTCGAGACCCAGCCGATCAAAGTAATCACCTACGAGGCCCCGATTGAAACAATATTCAGATCGAGGAAAGGACTGGTGCAGCAGCATGAAGTGGGACCATATGGTCATGGTCATATCGAGAATTTTATTGAGGCTGCAAAGTCAGCCATGCGTGAAGATCCCGACGTAATCATGTTCGGGGAACTGCGTGAACCGGAAGCCATACGGTATGCGGTGGAAGCGGCAGAAACAGGTCATCTGGTTTTTGGGACTTTGCATACGGGGAACGCAGAACAAAGCATCTCACGATTAATCACGGCTTCTCCAGGGGAGGGAAAGGAATTCTTTTTGAATTCAATTAGCACCGCGCTCCTGGGGGTAGTGTCACAGAGACTGATACCGACAAGAGAAGGGAAACTGCGTGCGAATTATGAATTGATGATAGTCAACGAGGGAATCAGCGGATGTATTGCGCGAGCAGATTTCAACCAGATAAAAAACACGATGCTGACAGGAAGGAGGGATGGGATGTTTACTTTTGAAGAGCACCTTGAAGAACTCTTCTTGAGCAAGGAATATAGCGCGGAGGAGGTAGTCAGGTTTTCCCCGGTCCCGAGAGCAATGTTACGTCATTTACATAACCGGAAACACATTACTTCCCAGCAATTTCAACTGATTGGGCGCATGTATGGCATACAAAATATCTAAATTCATTGCCCTATTCTTGCTCTGTGCGATATGCGCGAGTGCGCAAACTCGCTCAACTATACAAAAGGCGCTAGAAACACCGGTATCGCATTTTGTTGTTGCTAGCCCTCGGCCAGTCGGTGATGTGTTTGATACACTATCGAGAAGTTACGGCATCCCGATTATTATGGATTCGGATGTTTCAGGCGAGGTATCTTTTCGTGTCACTGGTACAAGGTTACGCGGATTACTCGACGCTATATGCCGGCCACATGGATGGCATTATGAAATCGATGGTAGTGAGGGCGATTCGTACATAATAGTTCACCGATTTGTTACAAAGGTTTATTCGGTTGATTACTTGCAACTATCCCAGACAATGAGCAGCAGCGCCAGCGTAAACATATCCGCGAGCAATTCGAATAATTCAGGGAGTAGTTCGTCCAGTTACCGCCGGTCCGGTAATTCCAATAATTCCGAAGGCAACGGTAGCGGGGATTCAAGCGTGTCATTAACCAGCGAGAGTGAGGCTGATTTCTGGGGCAGGTTTGAGGAGGATGCCAAAGCTTTTGTCGGGAAAGACGAGCGGCTTGTTATCAACAGATTCGCAGGGCTTGTTCAACTTACTGCTTCATTACGGACACATGCAGAGGTTGAAACATATATCAATCAGGTGATGAAACGCGTGCGGCGTTCTGTGGTAATAGCGGTCCGGTTAGTTCGTGTCGACTTGGCGGATAGCCAGAAAATGGGGGTAGATTGGAGCATAGCGGCTTTTTCAATCGGCAAGGGTGGAAACGCTCCGGTTGTCGGGGGTTCATTCACTGGAATTAACGGGGAGACGGGCAGTGGTACAGGTAGCTTGACGACAAACTTGGGCGATGTAGGCGGGGTGACGCTGCCGGGTGAAACGTTTCGGGCAGTTATAGCGTCCGGAAAAGTAAGTGCCCTGATCTCCGCCTTGAAAGAACAGGGCGATGTAACTGTTACAAACAGGAGCACGGTATCTGCATTGAACAACCAGATGGCCCTTATGCAGATTTCGGAAGATAGGCCGGTTTTCAGCAAGGAATCCCAGACCACCTATAACCAAGCAACAACAGGGGTCACTCCGACAACAGAGACGAACTATAGTAAGGAGACAATCTCATTTGGGAATGTTCTGGAGGTAACACCGCAGGTTGATGACCAACTGGTCACTACGCTATCTGTATCGCCAACAATAACAGACTTTCGCGGTAACGTGACCTCGCCTGATGGCGGTAGCACCGCCTATAACGTTGGTGTCAAGCGTTACCGGTCCACCGTGGTGCTCCGGAATGGAGAAACGGCAATATTGGGTGGGTTTATCGAGGAAACCAGCGGAACCACGTCTAGGGGGGTCCCGTTTTTATCCGCGATTCCGGGCATTGGAGGTTTGTTCAGGACTGACGGGAAGATTTCACGGCGAAGTGAACTGGCTATTCTGATATCTGTTGAAGCTGAGGATCCCTTACTTCCTTCTCCACGACGGGTTGATCTTCCCGCCCCGGATCAAAGCTTGTCGCCAGAAGTTATGAGGGCGATATCCAAGGATGGGATTCAGGGGAGGGAACCCACAGCGGAAAAGGATGAAGCAACAGGCACCCCAAAAGAGGAGCAACCGCACAAGGTGCAGATTGTTGAATCATGATAAGTGAGGTAACATTGGAATCTGTTGAACAATATAACCCGCGCAGGTATGTTGCAGATGCCTTGACGCCACAGAACAAGGCACTATGTGAACGGTTGGAGAAAGAAGGAATTACAGACGCACAGGTTGCGTCCTTGATCGACAGTTACCGCGAAAGAATGGGAGGTAAGGCATTCAGCGAAGCGATCGTTGATTTCGGGTTTGCGACTGAAGGTGAAGTCGCTCGCTGGATTTCCGAAATAACTGGTCTGAAATTAGCTTCTCAAAGCGAACTGGCAAATACTGAACATGATGTCGTCAGGCTGCTTAGTCCGGGCATTGCCAGAATCCGGGGAGCACTACCCTTGAGGCGTGAGGGGGGGACCGTAATTATTGCAATTCACGACCCGGAAATCCCTCAATTTAGCCAGGTAAAATACGCTCTGGCCGGTTTAAGGTATCGCTTTGTTGTCGCGCCACGATCGGACATCGCTGCCGCGATAGAAACAGTACACGTAAGTACAATAGCTATTCGTGATGAAAACGAATGGGCAGATTTAGTTGAGAGGATATATCGCGAGTGTGCACTTACACCCGGTGCCTCGGATATACATTTCATTCCTGACGAGAAAACCACCACGATCAAATACAGGATTGATGGACAGTTGGTTGCAAAGCAGGCTGTAGAGGGTCAAGCTGACAAGGAGAGGTTGACTTCGGCAGTCAAACTCAGTGCAGGCCGAGGTGAAGATGGAAAGGTAAAGGTGACGGGGCTCGGAGGCCTGGATGTTGTCCAGAAGTTGCGGCCACAGGACGGAGCCGCAATCAGACGATACGGTTCCCGTCGTCTTTCATTGCGATTTTCATCAATCCCTACGATCAATGGGGAAAGTATTGTGATTCGATTTCTCGATCAGGACGCCCAGATCGGCGATTTGTCGAAATTGGGGATGTTGCAGGATCACGCTGCTCTTTACCAGAAATGCGTACGCAAGCCGGAAGGTTTGGTTCTGAACTGTGGTCCAACGGGGCACGGAAAGAGTACAACACTGGTTGCAGCGGTCCAGTATCTGGATATACACAAAAAACGTGTTATCACGATCGAAGATCCAGTTGAATATCGCCTGCGCGGGGTAACACAAATTCAGGCGTACCCTGACATTCAGGGAATGGGGTATGCAGATATTCTTAGGGCACTCGTGCGTCATAATCCGAACATAATAATTCTTGGGGAAATGCGGGACCCGGAAACAGCTAGAGCAGGATTGAGCCTCGCGCAGACAGGACACATGCTATTGACGACAACGCATGCCAATACCGCGCTTGGCGGGATACCCAGACTGCTGGATCTTGGAGTCGAACCCGCATTATTAGCAGCGGCCGCACAACTACTGCTAGGGCAGAGACTCGTCAGACGTGTCTGCCCCAAATGCCGGAAAAACCATCCTCATAATAATTCGATGGTGCAAGAGCACAGGGTTATTCTGGATCGGGCGGTTGGAAAGGGAATTCTGGAAAAACCCCTCTTTTATGAGGCCGGTCCGGGTTGCGCTCATTGTGATGGAACCGGTTTCAGAGGCAGGCTCGCTATCTTCGAATTGCGGGCAATCAAGAGAGAAATTCGCGAGCAACTGGCGGCGGAAAAAAATGAATTCGATCTGGGGACTGCCGAAGGAGTTTATTCAGCAGAATATGAGACAGGGGCATTGGTTAACAGAAGCATGGCACAAGATGGAGTGATTAAAGCTGCACTTGGTTTGACCACAATCGAGGAGGTTCTGGCAGCGAGCAGTATGGACGCTTCATAACAGAATTACCGATAGGAGGTACTAATGATGAAAAAACATATAAAAACATATACGCGTGGTTTCACGTTGATAGAACTACTAACCGTTATTGCGGTTATCGGGATACTGGCAGGGGTCTTGGTCCCCGTTGGGTCCAAAGTCCAGCAAATGGCCCGGATTTCATCTGCCATTTCTGATATTAAAACCAATCAGGCAATTGTTGCTGAAGCCTCGTCAAGGCTGGGAGGCACATTGCCTTTGACTGAAGCAGGAACAGGGACGATACCCGTTGAAACCGGGGCCGCCCCGGCGGCTACAGACTTCTATAATTTTGCAAGGTTGGAGCACGTTCTGGTTTCATTGCAACCCCCTCTGATGGAAACCTATTTTCGTCCAAAATTGGGAAGTCAGGCCTTTGCACGTGCCGACGGTGATTCCGGAGGGGAACTGGCATTCAACACCCGGACGCAGAAGTGGAGAAATGTCGATGGCGGTGCTATCGTTGCGACAGGTAAAAGCTACGACTCGGTGTCGAGACTTGAATGCCGGCCCGTTGATACCAGTGCGACACCGGGTACAGGTGCAAATTTCCGCCTAAACGGGGGTACAAGTGGTTTGCCCGCGGGTCGTGTGGCATACATAGTGTTCAAGGATGTCCCTGCCGGGGAGGCCTATCAACTCGCGCGCGGCATAAATGGCGACGCATTACTGACCGATACAAGTGAAGAAGGCACGAATGACCAGATTAACGGACAGGTAACCTACCTCGGGTCAGACACAGGGGTGGTTGACGTATACGTGTACCTTGCAGCGTTTTAGCATGCCATGAATATCAAAGGTTCGTGGGTATTCCTTGTTCTTGGGTGGGGTTGTTATGTAATCCGGTCTGGTGAATGGATTGCTTTGGGTCGACATTCAGGGGATTCGGAGAATGAGAATCCGCCGGGAAAGACTCCGGCTCAGTTACTGGAAGACTGGTTCGATGATGGTAACACACCAAGACGAGGGGCATCATGTATTATCATCTGGGAGCCTTTCGGGATCACCCATGAACGCGTGGAAGTTCCACTAATTACCCGAAACTTCCGCAATATTTTCAGTTCGCTTCAGGTAACTCAGGCAAATTTCCCGATGTTGACGAGTGGAACTGTCGGGTGGGGGGTGGAACCACTCGCAAAAGGTTCGGTTGGGGCGGCAAGGCGATGGTTTCATCTCGAGACTGTCCCGGGGTTACAGGCATTTGGTGACTTTATTGAAAGTCGCGGATTCAACGTTAAGGCTGCGTGGTCGTTATATACGGCGACGATGCATGCAACGAATGCAACGCAGGCTTTTTTTGTGGCAAAGGATTTTGTTGCGATTTTTACCGCTCCTGCTCCAGGAGGTGGGCGCATTGGGTCGATACACGGTATTGATATACATAATTTATTAGAACCAGCCGCAATTCCGGGAATTGCTGAAAAGATTTCGGCTACAGGGATAATTGGGAACAATGCTTCGAAGTCGTGGGCTGTTCTAGGCGCACAGGAAGATATTGACGCACTTCGGTACAAACTTGTAGATAGACAAAGTATATGGGACCAAGTAAAGTCAAATGCGACTACAGTCACGTTTGACAAGTTCTCAAAAGCGGTATCATCATTGAACCCTCGGAATCCTGCCAATTTGTGGGATGCATTTCCGAGAGCGTATCCTGTAAACAATATCCTCAAGTGTTTTGTCGCTGTATTAGTTGTTATTTCGGTAGTAGTTGGGATTAAGTGGCATTATGCGACAAAGGATATTAGCAATATTCGGGAAAAGGCAATAAGGGAATATACTGGTCTTGAAGAGCGCAAAGGAATCCTGTTGGCAAATATCGCCGAGATTGAAAGAATTGATAAGCTATATACTGGTGGCAGTATTAAGCTTCCGAAAGGTCGTGCGAGAGCGTTGACCAATCTGGGTGATGCGATTCCTGATAGTTTTACCATCACCCAGCTCAACATTGATCAGGATGGTAACGTTACTGGAACCGTAATCCAGTTAGTTGATGGAGGTGATTTACTCGGTCTGGCTACTCAAATGCAACGCTTTGGGTACGATGGGTGTGAAGTTTACAATTCCGAAGTGAAAAACGATACAACCGGACCCAAAAAATACCGAATCAAGGCAAAATTGAAGGGAAATTAGAATGTACAAGGGTTACGAAGTTTCAAGAACTTGGGTAGTTGCCGCAGCGATCTCGTTGGTTTCCGTTGCCGTGGCATCCATTTTATATCGTGGCGCAGATAAATCAAAATTATCTGCCTCAAGGGCATACAGACAACAAATGAATATTCGGCTTGCGGAGATATCTGACCTTGAGGGAAAGGGTAACGAACATGCGTTGGCCGAAGCTCGTGAAAGATCCGAGTCTTGGGAACAGCAATTATTGGCTCCTGGCGTTGTTGGATCGCTAATAAGTGAGTTTGGCCAATCGTGGCAATATCGTCATCTTGCTGGGGACCCAAATATTCCCGGTACGCAGGTAATCGGCGAAGTTCGTTATGTAGAACCGTCCGTTGCATACTGGCCGTTTGTGGTTGCATCGCTGGAAAAATTGGAGAGTGCCAGTCCCCTTGCTACAATTCGTGAGGTTGCCATTGTAAGTGATGGAGACTTGAGCATTCGCCGCTTTGCTTCAGTTCGATTTCAATTTTCATACTTTACAGCAGGAAATAACAGCAAATGAAAATCCGTATAGCTATGTTTATATTATCAATCAAGGTGGCACTTGTCGGTTTCTGTTTCACCGCAATGGCCGAAATTGCGCCAGTCCCTCGTTCGAGAATTGTTAATTACAATACTGCGACCGATTCTGGTGGAAAACAGATACCCTCTGGCGAGGAACCCCCGTCTACGAATTCTGCTACATCTGGCACGAAAACATTAAGCGAGAGTAAACTGGAAGAAATAAAAAATAAAATTACCGCCGCGGTTGAAGAGGTTCTGATGTTATATGGAAATCCCCCGTTCGCTGAGATTATCACTAACGATCCCGGCAGGGCAAGCGAGATTAGGCGTCGCCTGGCGATCGTGAAAGATGCGGATGCAATTAAGGCGGAGATTACTGCTCTTACTGATAAAAAAGAAAATTTATTGGCTCAGATTGCTTTACGTGAAACTGAACTTAACAAGGCCCGGCTCGATTTGGGGAGGCTCAGGCAACTAATTGATCAAACTATTGATACCTTGAAGACGGCACAAACCTCAATGGAGGAGGGTACAAAGAGTGAGTGAAGTATCGTGCATGTCTTCATTGGAAATGAATGCCATTGCCTCTGTTCGTGCAATGTTCCTCTCACTTGATTTTCATGATCAGGCAATTTCTCTCGATAAACTTGCTGCTCTGGCTAGAGACCGTTCTATACCATTCACTCAGATTGATGAATCACAGCTAATCATTAAATTTGGAGACGTTGATGTTCTCGTTTGTAGAGATGGCGGCACAGCAGAGGATTGGGTAGTTAGACTTTATGAGGATGAATTAACCGATGGGCAACCCAACAAAACCCTGCAATATGAACGTAGCTATGTCTTTTCGCGAGTCCCTGGAGAACGAGATGCAACAGCGGGAGGCTGCAAGAATGGAGAAAATCCGCGTGATGCTGGCTCAACTGCTCGGGCAGTTCGTGGAAGAGACGAGCCTGTCGGCTTTGCATCGTCTGGCCCAGGCGATGGAGAAGCAGGAGGGCTTGCTGAGGACGGAACTAGAGAAGAACTCATCTCTCCAGAATCAGTTGCTTGCAATGGAGCGGACGATGAGCAGGCGCAAAAAAATCTTCACGGGGATTATATCGAGCATGATTCTTACCCTTCTGGCGGCAACTCTTCTTCTATGGAAGGCCGATCTTCTCTTTTTGAAGATCGGCCAAACGAATCCGTCAATGATCACGGAGAAGCAGGAAAACTCCCTCAGAGAGTTGGCCTCCCTGACAGAGAAGGCACAGCGGGTGAAAGAGGAGATTGCGACGATGGAGGGAAAATGGTCGGCGCTGGATCAAGCCCTTGCTTCGATTCGAAAGCACAATCTAGCGTTGCAGGAGGAAAACCGGTCCCTGCTGGTGGTGAACAAAGCCCTATCTGCAAGCAGGACGGATGCCCAGAACGAATTGAAGAACTTACAGCGGCTTCAACAAGCCTACCAGTTCCGGCTTCTGGAAACGGAGGGTCAGAATCGCCTAGTTGTGGTGGAAGTACCGCCGGAGGCGCAACCGTTTGTCAGCAACGGACGGACCTACATGGTTATAGCGCAACCGATGGACGAAAATTAGCCGGCGATTCGCTCTCCGATACGCTTCATGACCTTGTGGAGATTGACAGAAAAATTGGAATATTAAAAGGCGAGGCAGAGTTCATCGTCGCTTCCCTCAACAAAGCACGGTCTATAGTTGTTGAGGCAAGACATGAACTGAAAACCCTTGATGAGACGATCGTAAAGCGCCGTGCAGATCTTGGCGAAATGTGTAACATCGTAGAGGGACTTCGCAGCCTGCTTGACAAGGCACAGAGTCGGTTTCCGTGAATTTATGAGAGGAATCAAAATTGTTCTACTTTTTACAATACCCACCCTTCTGTTGGGCGAACCAGTGTCAATGTTGTTGCAAGAAGGAGGTGTCCTGTCTGGATATGCAACATTTCAGCACAATGAATGTAATTTCGGCACCGCCGATCTCCCGATTATTGTTATTGCTCAAACTCCGGACTCAACCATTCCTTCGTCCGAGGGAGCGGTATCACTTGAATATAACCTGAGCAGAACAAGTTTGATCGGCATTGACCTTGATGAGACTCCGAGTTTTTCAAACCCTGCTGGTGCTGATTTGGCTAAGACGACTTGGGCTGAACCACCATTGCCGCCCAATATCCTGATACCTGATGAAACGGGTAATTTGCTTATTAACAGGCCTCGGAACGGCAGCGAGGCTCAACAACAAAATCCACGGAATCCTTGGGGAATTCGGGTAACAACAAAAGCCTCTGTCACCGAATACGCACTCCGCCTTGAGGCAATTATCATTGGTCCGGAGCCAACAGTTTTGTTAAATGGATTTCCGTTGCAACGAGGTGAGAAACAAATCGGACAATTTACACTGGCGTTTATTCGTAGACACGAGGTTGTGATGGAGTTTGACGGAGTATATTTTTTGATCCCGGAAGGAAAGACGATCATCGTACAGGTCCCCAAAAATTGATGCCAACCTACATCGCAAATTATGTAAGCCGCCGGGGCAGAATCGCGAACGAACGCGTAGATGCCATTGATGTGTCAATGGTGGATGATCTTATTAAGCAACGTGGAGGGTTCGTTATCAAGATTAACGAGAAGAATGAAGGTAGATACAAAAATCATCGGCTTCGCGTTAAGCGCAAAGGACTCCTCATGGCACTGGAAGCTGTTGCTTTGCTCTTGGAGTCCGGTGCGAAAATCGATGTCGCCATGCGGTCTTCGGTGTCACGTGTCCCGCAAGGTAAGTTACGGTATATGATGGCATTTATAGCCCGCAGGATCGAGGATTCAGGACAGGTGGGAGATGCCTTCGGTCAGTTTTCTAGGGTATTCCCCGACTCTGTGCTGAATATGATCAAGGCCCATGAAAAGGCCGGCACTCTTGTCAAGGGACTGATCGAATCTTGTGAGTATTATCGAAAGATGGAAATAATTCGTGGAGATCTGGCTAAGGGACTCTTCGTTCCGATTATCGGGCTTCTTGCTGGTATAGGTTCTTTCGGAGTCTTATTTGGTTATACGCTTCCGAAATTCAAGAGTTTTATTACTGATATGATACCTTATGACTCGTTGCCTTTATTGTCACGTGTCTTTTTTAGCATTTCTGATTTCGTGACCTCCCATCCAGCATTCGTGATTCTGGCTGGAGTTCTCGTCCCGGTTTTTGCCTGGAGAGCCTGTATGGTTAGCATCGTGCAAATGCTGATTTTTAAGCTAGCTTCAAGGACTCCAGTACTCGGGCCAGCCTTGATGGCCTCTGCTCTCGCTCGCTTTTGCACTACCTACGCCACGCTTACTTCTGTCGGCTTTCAGTCTGTTGACACACTTGAGATGTCATCGAAAGTATGCGGAAATGCACTTGTGGGTTCTGCCGTTGATCGGGTGCGACAGCACTTGCTGGATAATCGTGTGGCTACGATCGGGGATGCTTTTCAAAAGGAAAAGACTTTTCCCAACGAATTTGTTACCGCTGTGAGCATGGGTGAGAATAATCTACTGTCGATATTTGGAAAGCTTGGTAATTTTTATTCGCGAGAGGCCACTAACAGAATTAATATTGCAATTAGCGCGCTTGAACCTGCCATGATGATATTGCTAGGCCTGTTTGCCGCTACCGCCGGTCTTTCCGTATTCCTGCCTATTGTTGGCCTAGTCACCACACTTTCTGGAGGTCACTAATTATGTTTAATTATTCTTCGTCTGGATACTCGCGCATGGATCGACGTGGGTTTACGCTTCTCGGAATCTTCATTGCTATTGTTGTACTCGGAATTCTGGCCGGTGCCGTAGCGCCGGCTGTGCAGAGCATGCTTGAATCCGCCGAGAATCGTGCCGAAAGGCAGATTCTCGCCGGACTGAAAGAAGACATTGAAAGAAGTTTTGAGGAGGTAGATACCCTGAGAAATGTTGGGGCTCTCTACGGTACTGGTATTGGTAGCAATTCCACGATTGCTCAACCCCCATTGGGTCTAAATGATTTTCTTGCTTCAGAAGCTGTCGTTACCTCTGCTGACTGGCAGCAGAAGATTTCTAGGATTCGTGGACAGGAGAGGCTTATCGGTTCAACATTAGATCCGACCGAACCCGGTGTCTGGTATAATTCACGGCGGTGGAAACGGTTTTTCCTCGTCGGGCCTGATAATGAATACTCCCAGAGGTATTTACTCGTGTCGATGCTCACTCCACTTTCACGTCAGTTGACTTTTCCTGCCGGCCCTACTGAACTTGATGTATTCAATTCACTTTGGGATAATAGTTGGGAAAGCGGAAGCACCGTTGCGCCAACCGCATGGAGTAGCCACCTTTCGACCAGTGCTTATCAGGAGTGGGATGAGACACCTGGCGGGCGCACAAATGCCTCGCGCCTTATTGTTCAACGGATTAATCAGTTGAAGTATGAATTGACGGTTGTAAACAGTCACCCATCCGATTCTGTGTGGGTGGATATCGGCCCCTATTCTGATGCGCTTCACTGTGCGGCCGGTTCTGGGGTATCCCGGAGTTCGACCCTTTCAGAGTTCGCTAAGGGAATTCCAAGTGGACGCCTGATCATTGTGAGAAGAGGTACCTCTTCTCCTGGTGTCGAGGTCCAGCGTTTCATGTTGGCTGCACCTGTTACGATTACCGTGCAATAGTTTCTCTTTTCGTTCGGGTTTATTTGCTATCGTAATGCAACATTAATGCTGGATGCAATTCTGGAAGCAGTAGAGCGAATTGGGCACGCATGACTACATCCATATGACTGGATGTTTCTGAGTTTGGTGGTCATCGTTTATCCCGATATTCGTGAGGATACAGTTTGCGCAGGTCGTTGCGGATGGAGTCGGAGTAGGTTGCAATGGCATTTTCGGAAGCTGTGTAGGCGGTGCCATCTGGATCGACTACGGAGACTGCTTTGATTAGGCCATCGTAGTGTTTTTCCATGAATGACTCGTTGGCTGTAAGTTGGGATGCGACTGGTTCGGGGAGAACCTCCCCGGCGATGGATTCGATGTGCAGGTAGGCGGTTGAGCGGTTCATGATTGGAAAGTCTTGGAACTGTTTGGAGAGTTGGGAGTGATGATCGGGCCGGTGGAGGCTGTTTGAAGGTGAATTGGTGATGCCAGAATGCTGTCAGGATGCCGGCGGTGGCGGAAGGCGTGGGGGAGGGAGGCGGTTATGGTTGTGCCTCGCCGGGGTGCCGGTGTTTTTGGCGAGGCGGAGGAAGTCCGCGGAGATGGTGACGGCCAGGCCGAGCAGTGCCAGATTGGCGAGGTACCACAGGGGGAAGATGCCGAGGAGCGCGTGCCGGTGTCCTGCGGTTGCGAATTCGGTCCAGCCGGGGATGGGGGAATCCGGGAATATTGTTCCTGCCGAGAGGTAGCTACAGATGAAGAGTACGGGGAGGACGGAGAGGAGAAACCAGCACAGGGTTCTTTTTTTCAGCACTAGGTAGGTTGCTGCGCTCAGAACGGCGATGAAGTAGGCGAGTTGCACAGCGAGCATGGCATGTACGAGTATGGATGGAGTGCTGTTTTGGTAAAGACCTTTTCCGGGCGGTGCAGGGGGCTGATTACAGCAGGCGAGTGGCTGTAGGCGCCACTACCTGAGCTAGGGGGAACCGGATTTTTTGCGGTGGTACTGGATGAGTTTGTTGCGGAGTGCGGCGAGAGCGGGGTCGGGGCGGCGTTTGTTGAAGGCGGCGAAGGCGGCGAAGTTTTTCCTCTTTGCCTTTGCCTTTGCCGTAGCCGGCGGCGGTGAGGCGGCGGGGGGAGTGCCGGCGTCGGCCTGGCGTGCGAGGCGTGCGGCTTTGTCTTTGGCGAGTTTTTTGTTGTGGCCCTTGAAGCGCCCGGGGGCGCGGGGTTTTTTCGTTGGAGAGGAGGGGGGGGCTGCGGAGCCGGCGCGGGCCGTCGGGGTGGCGGTGCCGGCCGGGGGGCTGGCGGGTGAGCCGGCCTCGATGGCGGCGGCGGGCGGTGCGGGAAGATCCGGTGCGGGTGGGGCTGCGGGGGAGCTGGCGCGGGAGGGGGGAACCGTCATCCGGGCGGGGGGGCTGGCGCGGCGGTTGCGGCCGCCGGAGCGGCCGGAGCCGGCGGCGGCGGGCGGAGGGCCGGGCTCGATGCCGGCGGGGGGGGATTCGGGAGGGGGCTCGATTGCGTGCGATCTGGGGGGTGTGTTTTTGCGGGAACGTCCGGATGGCCGCGCGGAGGGCGCGGAGGGTGCGTGGCGTTGGCGTGGCGGGGTGTCTGGCGGGGTTGCAGCCTTCTCCCCTGCCCCGGGTTTGGTCCTTTTCGCGGGAGCGGCGGGAGCCGGCGGGTTAGGCGGAGGGGTTTCGCCGGCCGGTGCCGGCGGTACGGGATCGAGGAGGGGGTCGGATTCGGGACCGGGAGCGGGTGTGGCGCGGTGGAGCCGGAGGAGACGGGAGGTGGTGCGGACGGAGACGCCGGCAATTTTGGCGAGCTTGCGCTGGTTGAGTTTCGGGAACTGTGTTTTCGCCTCGAGTATTTTTTCGAGGAGGAACTGGTCGAGGGAGAGGACAGGAGGGGGGATGTCCTCGCGCTGGAAGTTGATGGCGGCGATCGTGCGGTCGTTCTGGACGACGCGGGCCTTCTGGAGGCCGTCCATGACGTTTTTGGCAAAGTTGTCGATGTCGCCCCGCACCCATGGGGGGATGCCGTTGTGTGGGGCCCAGGCAAGGAAGGTGCGCTGGGGATCGATGTGGGAGCAGACACGGGAGGGGGGCTGCGGGGGGGGCAGGTCGAGGGCCTTGCAGGCCAGGCCGATCCTGTTCTGGAATTTCTGGCTCTGGTAGTCGGTGACGAGGCGGGGAGGGCCCTTGCCGGTGGGGCTGGGCAGGGCGGTGGGCCGTCCCATGACGACGGGAGGGATGTCCAGGAGCAGGCAGGTCCAGTGGAGGGTGAACCAGGAATGGGCGAGGAAGAGGGGTCGGCCGGTGGCGGAGCGGACGACGACGGTTTGCAGGCCGCTGGAGATGTCGGGGAGGGGCTGGTTGGGAGGGCCTTCGGCATCGAGGAGTGAGGCCAGGAGGCGGTCGAACAGTTCGGAGGTCGTGGAGGACGGGGAAATCCCGAGCTTCCGGAATTCGCGGATGTATTCGATGAGGGAGGACATGGCGGTCTATCGCTTGCGGCCGTGTGCGGCCGTGGTGGATGTGTCTGGTGCAGGTGGAAGCGGAGCGCCGGTGCCGGCGGGCCCGGCCCGCCGGGAGGCCTCGGGGATTTGTGGATGCACGTCCGGGAGGGGGATATGGCCGTCGTGGTTAGCGCCGGGAACCTCGCTCCAGTCGGGTTCGGGATCTTCGTCCTGGTCCCATTGTGTCATGTCGCGGGCGATCTGCCGGGCTTCCTCCTCGCGCATGCGATCGTCGTCGGAGAGACCGCCGGCGGTGCCGGCATCGAGGCCGGCGCGCGCGGCCGCGGTGGACGTGGAGGATGCCGGCGTCGCGCCGGCAGCGGGAGACCGGCGGCGGTGCAGCTCGGAGAGTGCGGCCGCATGGCATTCGCGGAGGTTGGCGAACCATGCGCCGGCACGGACGCGCTCCAGCTCGGCGTCGGGGATACGTGCGAGGTGTTCCGGGGAGACATCGAGGATCGAGGCACAGAGATCCGCAGGGAGATCCGAGGATTTCCAGGTGATGATGTCGTCGGAGTGAAGGGACATCGGAGTCAGGTGGTTGCGTTGATGATGTCGTCGGAGAGGGCGAGGAGCCGGGCACGGAGGCCCGGGCTGGCATGCAGCTTGCCGGAGGCCTCGAAGTATTCTAGGATTGGATACGAAGTGGCATCCGGCAGGTTTTCCGGTGATCAGACGCGGGCTTGGGTGAGGCGGACCGGTGCGGAGGCCTTTTGGGTCTGTGTGGTTGTCCGGGGAGCCGGAAGGGGCGCAGAGTTGCCTTTGGATTTGATGACTTCGTACTCTTCGCGGGCTTGTTTGTTGGCGGTGGTAATATCCGGGGCCTTGCCCTGGACCACGAGCATATTGGCATAGGACGAGATGACGGTGTTGTGGAGTTTCATGCCGGTAAATTTCGTGGTCTTGGCAAGGTTGGTGCGCATGACTTCGTACCAGTTTTCGACCGGGGTGAAAGCCGGTTCCGGCGGTGCCTCCACCACCGGAGCCGGACTGAGGGTCCGGAATTTCTGGGAGACAGGGAAAGCGGCCTTGAGCAGCGTCCCGACAGCGGCGGGGTGCAACCAGACGGGATCTCCGGTTTCGGAGAATAATCCGAGGGGAACGAGCCGGCCGGCGACCGCCCCGTAGGCTCCCGGTGCGAAAGTCGGCAGGGCGGCGAGATGGGTCGGCTGCCCTGCCGAGCGTTTGAATGCCTCTCCTGCCTCGAAAAGAATCCGGGCTTCGGTTGCGCTTGCGGGCGTCCCCTGACGCCCAAACTGGAGGTGCACCATGTTCGAGGTGCGCCCGTAAGTAGCGGCGAGTGAGAGGACGGTTTCATTGACGGCCTCCGCAAAGTCGGCCTCGATGGCGCTGCCTTCGGTGAGTTGGTTCACAACCGTGAGATCCTGGCCGTATTCGAGTGGCGGAGAATCCTTGATGGGGTAGTGGGGGGTGAACCCCGACATGCTCTTTTTCAGACGCTCGCGTATCCGTCCTGTCAATACGATGGCGCGCGGGCTGAGGTCGATTTTTCTGGCGAGTTCCGAAGTAGTCATAGGTTGATAAAACGGACACTAGCTAGCTAGCTAGTACAGTGAATGCAACCATAAAAGCAAACAATAACCCATCTTTGGGTATGTTGCTCCCTACTGGCGAGTACAGCAAGCCATTCACGCCCGGAAACCTGCCTCTGGGGGCGAATATCGGGCCGTGGCGTCTCTCCCTCCCGGTTGGGCGGTGTGCAACCGGCCGGATGGTAGGCCGGCGGTGCAGCGGGTCGGGCACGCCAGCCGTAGGGCAGCACCCGCCCGCGCCTCTCCCCGCTCTCCGGTCGCGGTTTCCCTCCTAAGACTTAGGCTAAGACTTAGACTAAGATTTAGGCTAAGAGTTAAGCCTTAAGACCTAGTCTAGCGCGCACACTTAAGCACTAAGTAAAACTAAGTGCTAGTGTGCGCGCTTAAGACTTAAGGTCTAGGCTACTCTAAGCCTTAATCTAAGTCTTAGTCTAAGCCTTAGTCTAAGGAGGGAAACCGCGACCGGAGAGCGGGGAGAGGCGCGGGCGGGTGCTGCCCTACGGCTGGCGTGCCCGACCCGCTGCACCGCCGGCCTACCATCCGGCCGGTTGCACACCGCCCAACCGGGAGGGAGAGACGCCACGGCCCGATATTCGCCCCCAGAGGCAGGTTTCCGGGCGTGAATGGCTTGCTGTACTCGCCAGTAGGGAGCAACATACCCAAAGATGGGTTATTGTTTGCTTTTATGGTTGCATTCACTGTACTAGCTAGCTAGCTAGTGTCCGTTTTATCAACCTATGACTACTTCGGAACTCGCCAGAAAAATCGACCTCAGCCCGCGCGCCATCGTATTGACAGGACGGATACGCGAGCGTCTGAAAAAGAGCATGTCGGGGTTCACCCCCCACTACCCCATCAAGGATTCTCCGCCACTCGAATACGGCCAGGATCTCACGGTTGTGAACCAACTCACCGAAGGCAGCGCCATCGAGGCCGACTTTGCGGAGGCCGTCAATGAAACCGTCCTCTCACTCGCCGCTACTTACGGGCGCACCTCGAACATGGTGCACCTCCAGTTTGGGCGTCAGGGGACGCCCGCAAGCGCAACCGAAGCCCGGATTCTTTTCGAGGCAGGAGAGGCATTCAAACGCTCGGCAGGGCAGCCGACCCATCTCGCCGCCCTGCCGACTTTCGCACCGGGAGCCTACGGGGCGGTCGCCGGCCGGCTCGTTCCCCTCGGATTATTCTCCGAAACCGGAGATCCCGTCTGGTTGCACCCCGCCGCTGTCGGGACGCTGCTCAAGGCCGCTTTCCCTGTCTCCCAGAAATTCCGGACCCTCAGTCCGGCTCCGGTGGTGGAGGCACCGCCGGAACCGGCTTTCACCCCGGTCGAAAACTGGTACGAAGTCATGCGCACCAACCTTGCCAAGACCACGAAATTTACCGGCATGAAACTCCACAACACCGTCATCTCGTCCTATGCCAATATGCTCGTGGTCCAGGGCAAGGCCCCGGATATTACCACCGCCAACAAACAAGCCCGCGAAGAGTACGAAGTCATCAAATCCAAAGGCAACTCTGCGCCCCTTCCGGCTCCCCGGACAACCACACAGACCCAAAAGGCCTCCGCACCGGTCCGCCTCACCCAAGCCCGCGTCTGATCACCGGAAAACCTGCCGGATGCCACTTCGTATCCAATCCTAGAATACTTCGAGGCCTCCGGCAAGCTGCATGCCAGCCCGGGCCTCCGTGCCCGGCTCCTCGCCCTCTCCGACGACATCATCAACGCAACCACCTGACTCCGATGTCCCTTCACTCCGACGACATCATCACCTGGAAATCCTCGGATCTCCCTGCGGATCTCTGTGCCTCGATCCTCGATGTCTCCCCGGAACACCTCGCACGTATCCCCGACGCCGAGCTGGAGCGCGTCCGTGCCGGCGCATGGTTCGCCAACCTCCGCGAATGCCATGCGGCCGCACTCTCCGAGCTGCACCGCCGCCGGTCTCCCGCTGCCGGCGCGACGCCGGCATCCTCCACGTCCACCGCGGCCGCGCGCGCCGGCCTCGATGCCGGCACCGCCGGCGGTCTCTCCGACGACGATCGCATGCGCGAGGAGGAAGCCCGGCAGATCGCCCGCGACATGACACAATGGGACCAGGACGAAGATCCCGAACCCGACTGGAGCGAGGTTCCCGGCGCTAACCACGACGGCCATATCCCCCTCCCGGACGTGCATCCACAAATCCCCGAGGCCTCCCGGCGGGCCGGGCCCGCCGGCACCGGCGCTCCGCTTCCACCTGCACCAGACACATCCACCACGGCCGCACACGGCCGCAAGCGATAGACCGCCATGTCCTCCCTCATCGAATACATCCGCGAATTCCGGAAGCTCGGGATTTCCCCGTCCTCCACGACCTCCGAACTGTTCGACCGCCTCCTGGCCTCACTCCTCGATGCCGAAGGCCCTCCCAACCAGCCCCTCCCCGACATCTCCAGCGGCCTGCAAACCGTCGTCGTCCGCTCCGCCACCGGCCGACCCCTCTTCCTCGCCCATTCCTGGTTCACCCTCCACTGGACCTGCCTGCTCCTGGACATCCCTCCCGTCGTCATGGGACGGCCCACCGCCCTGCCCAGCCCCACCGGCAAGGGCCCTCCCCGCCTCGTCACCGACTACCAGAGCCAGAAATTCCAGAACAGGATCGGCCTGGCCTGCAAGGCCCTCGACCTGCCCCCCCCGCAGCCCCCCTCCCGTGTCTGCTCCCACATCGATCCCCAGCGCACCTTCCTTGCCTGGGCCCCACACAACGGCATCCCCCCATGGGTGCGGGGCGACATCGACAACTTTGCCAAAAACGTCATGGACGGCCTCCAGAAGGCCCGCGTCGTCCAGAACGACCGCACGATCGCCGCCATCAACTTCCAGCGCGAGGACATCCCCCCTCCTGTCCTCTCCCTCGACCAGTTCCTCCTCGAAAAAATACTCGAGGCGAAAACACAGTTCCCGAAACTCAACCAGCGCAAGCTCGCCAAAATTGCCGGCGTCTCCGTCCGCACCACCTCCCGTCTCCTCCGGCTCCACCGCGCCACACCCGCTCCCGGTCCCGAATCCGACCCCCTCCTCGATCCCGTACCGCCGGCACCGGCCGGCGAAACCCCTCCGCCTAACCCGCCGGCTCCCGCCGCTCCCGCGAAAAGGACCAAACCCGGGGCAGGGGAGAAGGCTGCAACCCCGCCAGACACCCCGCCACGCCAACGCCACGCACCCTCCGCGCCCTCCGCGCGGCCATCCGGACGTTCCCGCAAAAACACACCCCCCAGATCGCACGCAATCGAGCCCCCTCCCGAATCCCCCCCCGCCGGCATCGAGCCCGGCCCTCCGCCCGCCGCCGCCGGCTCCGGCCGCTCCGGCGGCCGCAACCGCCGCGCCAGCCCCCCCGCCCGGATGACGGTTCCCCCCTCCCGCGCCAGCTCCCCCGCAGCCCCACCCGCACCGGATCTTCCCGCACCGCCCGCCGCCGCCA
The DNA here is from genome assembly GCA_000242935.3 of Opitutaceae bacterium TAV5. NCBI lineage: Bacteria > Pseudomonadati > Verrucomicrobiota > Opitutia > Opitutales > Opitutaceae > Opitutaceae bacterium TAV5. The sequence continues at coordinate 34,819 of CP007054.1, read as the reverse complement.
TCGAGGCCGGCTCACCCGCCAGCCCCCCGGCCGGCACCGCCACCCCGACGGCCCGCGCCGGCTCCGCAGCCCCCCCCTCCTCTCCAACGAAAAAACCCCGCGCCCCCGGGCGCTTCAAGGGCCACAACAAAAAACTCGCCAAAGACAAAGCCGCACGCCTCGCACGCCAGGCCGACGCCGGCACTCCCCCCGCCGCCTCGCCGCCGCCGGCTACGGCAAAGGCAAAGGCAAAGAGGAAAAACTTCGCCGCCTTCGCCGCCTTCAACAAACGCCGCCCCGACCCCGCTCTCGCCGCACTCCGCAACAAACTCATCCAGTACCACCGCAAAAAATCCGGTTCCCCCTAGCTCAGGTAGTGGCGCCTACAGCCACTCGCCTGCTGTAATCAGCCCCCTGCACCGCCCGGAAAAGGTCTTTACCAAAACAGCACTCCATCCATACTCGTACATGCCATGCTCGCTGTGCAACTCGCCTACTTCATCGCCGTTCTGAGCGCAGCAACCTACCTAGTGCTGAAAAAAAGAACCCTGTGCTGGTTTCTCCTCTCCGTCCTCCCCGTACTCTTCATCTGTAGCTACCTCTCGGCAGGAACAATATTCCCGGATTCCCCCATCCCCGGCTGGACCGAATTCGCAACCGCAGGACACCGGCACGCGCTCCTCGGCATCTTCCCCCTGTGGTACCTCGCCAATCTGGCACTGCTCGGCCTGGCCGTCACCATCTCCGCGGACTTCCTCCGCCTCGCCAAAAAACACCGGCACCCCGGCGAGGCACAACCATAACCGCCTCCCTCCCCCACGCCTTCCGCCACCGCCGGCATCCTGACAGCATTCTGGCATCACCAATTCACCTTCAAACAGCCTCCACCGGCCCGATCATCACTCCCAACTCTCCAAACAGTTCCAAGACTTTCCAATCATGAACCGCTCAACCGCCTACCTGCACATCGAATCCATCGCCGGGGAGGTTCTCCCCGAACCAGTCGCATCCCAACTTACAGCCAACGAGTCATTCATGGAAAAACACTACGATGGCCTAATCAAAGCAGTCTCCGTAGTCGATCCAGATGGCACCGCCTACACAGCTTCCGAAAATGCCATTGCAACCTACTCCGACTCCATCCGCAACGACCTCCAGACACGCTTCCCGAAGGTCTTCCGGCATCAGGTTTGACCGGCACATCACAGATACCCCCCTCCAAATCCGCCCACCGTGGCCCAATCACTCATTGTCAACAGTTTTTCCCGCATTTCGCGCTCAAGGAAATGGCATTTATACACGCTCGCCACAACTTTTCCGGCCTATTAGATATTCAGATTGACTGGAAGTCAAAAAAAGTACTGGTTCGTGGTGAACAACACGAATATTCCGATGAGCACGAAAACTGGTTTTCTTATTCTTGCAATGGCAGGGGCAGCTCACCTTCTCCTCCCTTCCCAAGGAATCGCAGATGACTGCGATCCGTGTACCGCTAATCCTTCGTTACCGGAATGTGATCCCTGTAATGAAAACCCGGAAGCCCCCGGTTGCGGAAATCCCAACAATCCCCCCAACGGCGGGGATTCCATGCTCCTGGAAACCTTTGATTCAATGAACGAGGACTCCATCACCGATTAAATTTAAGACCAACCATGAAACAAATGGTTTGATAAAATATGAATCTTTACAAGACTTTTATTTTTATCATTCCGTTATTAACCCATGCCGGGCTACAAGCTCAGTCGGATTTCTCTTTTAACGGAAATCTATATCGTTTGGGATCAGCGGACAGATACGGTTATGCTAGATGGTATTACGACATAGATACAATAAACTTGGATCATGTTAAGGTACCCCTGCGAATCATTTTTTCTAGTGACCCACGACTTAATGAAGGAAGCTTGGGACAAGGCTGGTTTCTCCCAATACTTGAGTCACGCTTAATAGAAGAATCCCAGCGACTCCTACGCTGGCACAGGCCGGACGGTACTATATGGAAACTGGCCAGAAGACCAAGACCTGATGGTATAATCTATTTCGAAACATCCGATGGTAGATGGAAAGGGACTAAAGAGTCGGGCAATCGGACAATATCACTTTCGGATAATAAATCTGGAGCCAAATTAATTTACGAAAATGGCCTTCTGCGTTCCATGGCCTTTTCGGGTAACATGAGCAGATATTCAATATCATATAACTCGTTAGGGCTTCCATTACGGCTTACGGATATAAACAAAGGAATCAACCTCATCGAAATCAAGTATCAACAAAGAAAGGCTGCGGCAATGACTGTAGGCAGCAACCAATATCTTGTAGAATTCGGAAGCTCCACTTTAAATAATTTCTCCACCCCACCATACTTGATGAGGATTATAAATGCGTCATCATCTCAACCGCAAATTAATATTTCATATAGGCAGCAAGATCAAAACAATAACAGGGCAGATTTTCAGGTTATCGGATTACCAGAATCTTCAAATTTTGTTCAATGGGATTCGAAAAGTGGTTTTTTGGTGAAAGATAAAGATAGCGAATATAAAATTGATAATTCAAGCCTGATGTTATTTGAAACACCAGTTAATTCTGACAAGAAATCCGTGAACATAAGCCAGATTCCTAAGTTTAATTGGGACGCAGAAGATGCCTCAATTACACGGATTCGAAACGATGGTAAGCGGGAATATAGTAGTTATGACAGGAACAAGGGAGTGGAAACAAAAATACTCCCCAATGGGATTCAGCGGAAAACATTCCATATACTAGCTCAAGGCCCATCTTACGGGAAAATCCGTAAAATTGAGACGACAGATCAAGATGGCCAAATAAGTGTTTCCCGTAGAGCGTACGATGAATTTGGTCGAATGATTAGGTATATCAATCCCGCAGGTTCTATTAAGGTCTGGGATTATGAAAGAAGAACGGGCGAATTGGCTGGTTTGGTACGTGTATTCCAAGACGGGAAGCTAATCGAAAGCAATGAATACATTAGTGGGCAGCTTAGAACGAAAAAGGTATTCACCCTTGCCGGTATTGATGAATATAAATATAATCCGATCAATAATGGCCAATATATTGAATTCTATCGCGATGGGAAAAAGAAGTGGACCCAATTTTTAGATAGTGAGCAGAAAATAACCAAATTCATAAATCACGAAACTTCCTATACTCTTGAGCCATAGAACAACGCATATCCAACAATTCTCACTAAACACTTCCAGAGCCGGAGAAGACTGAACCGCGATTTCCCTCCGGTGCTACATCCAATCCACTACTCACAATGTTCAATCGAATTCATACAGTTCTATGTTTATTTCATATATTCACATCCTTGGGATTTGCTGCAAATACCCTGAAATGGGAAAAAGACGAAATCGAAATCGAACACCTGTATGGAAATGATAGAACAGTTTTCTCCCTAACTTTTCATAATGACACTGGACATGATGTCGAAATCGGTCCAATTACGGCAAGTTGTGGTTGTACAGTATTAACACTAGAAAACAAGAAATTTGGGCCCGGGGAGTCAGGGGACATTAAAGCATCTTATTCGAGTAATGAGGAAAAGGCGGTCGTAAATATTGAGGTTAAAGGACAAATTCTGAAGGATGGTTCTACCACAACAATCACTGACCGCTTGAAGGTTCATGTCAAAACCAAACAGCCGCTAACAATTAAGCCAGCAGTTGTTCTATGGCAAGCGAAGAAAGCCCTGACCACTAAGGTTATTAGAGTAACTGTAAATGAACCATCTGTTTCAATCATTCAGCCAACCTTCGAGAGCTCCTTCTTTAGTTTCACCACCAAGGAAATTTCACCAAACGCTCTTTATGAAATTGAGGTGACACCTCTCACCACAGATACTCTCAAATATGAGAATTTCCCAGTACTAATAACCTCAGCAGAAGGCAAAGAGTTAAAATTTTTTTTACACTGTATTATCCGGTAGGAACAGAAAATCTGCCCATATGAGGGGTATTGTTTGCTACATGTGATCCACCCAAAACAAACACCCAAACTCAATTGTCAGCATCCATTGAGATTTGACCCACGCGATGGGTGTAATCGGAAGTGATGGAGAGGGGATGGATAAACCTGGATAAAGGGGAGAGAGGATGGCAGGAGAGAGGGATGGAAAGCAAGACGGGGAAGACGCTGGAGGAGAGGTTGAGGGAGTATCCGGAAGTCTACGGACAGATGGAGCGGATAGTAGAGGAGCTGGAGCAAGCCGGAGAAGGAGCAGGCAGGCTCGACGAGGTGGAGGAGCGGGTGGCGCAGATGGTGCGCCAGCTCGGGCAGGAGACGATGGGAGGGTGTGCGCGGCGGATGGCGGCCGGTGCGCCGGAGCCGGGAGGCCGGAAGGTGCACCGGCACAGGAAAAAAAAGTCCGGTGGCTGACAGGATTCGGGTGGATCGAGATCTGCGAGCAGGTGTGGTGGTGCGACGGGCGGATAGAGCGGCCGTTTTGCCGGCAGGCCGGGGTGAGGCCGCGTGGCAGTTCGAGGAGGGTGCAGCGAGCGCTCACCGATTTTGGAGCCGACGATGCGTTTGCGCAGGCAGCGGAGAAGTTCCGGGAGCATTACGGGGTGGAGGTGAGCGTGCACCGGGTGCGCAGCACCACGCTGGAGCACGCCCGGCGGATGGCCGAACAGACGCCGGCGCCTTCGCGCGCCCTGCCGTGCCGGGGAGTGGAGGTGCTGGTGGCCGAGGCCGACGGGTGCATGGTGCCGACTGTGTCGACGGCCGGCGCGCCGGCCGGGGCGGACCGGCGCCGGTATCGCCGGACCGACTGGCGGGAACTGCGTCTGGTGGCCGCCCGGGGCAAGGACTCGGCCCGGGCCTGCTATGCGGCCACGATGAACGGGGTCGAGTCGGCCGGGGACCTGTGGGAAAACACCGCGCGGGCGGCCGGTCGCGGACTCAACAGCCGGGTGCATGGTGTCGGCGACGGCGCGGTATGGATCGCCGACCAGTGCCTGCGACGCTTCGGACCGGATGCAAGCTACCTGCTGGACCTGTTTCACGTCTGCGACTACCTGGCTGCCGTCTGGCCCGGTCAGCGGGAAACGGTGCAGACCCACCGCGATCACCTCAAAAACGGAAATGCCGGCAAGGTGCTTGACGCCCTCCGGCATCGTCAGGAGCCGCCCGGCTTCCCTGATGAACTCGCCCCGGCTCGCTGCGCCTTGCGCTACCTCCAAAACCGCCTCGACCAGCTCGATTATCCCGCCGCCCTGCGCGCCGGCCTCCCGCTCGGCTCCGGCATGATCGAAAGCGGCAACCGTCACATCCTCCACCGACGCATCAAACTGGCCGGCGCATGGTGGCTGAAACGACGATAATCGAGCGATGCCGGAAGAGGGAAAGCAGCGTGGATGAAGCGTTGGTGGAAATGTATCTTGTCGGCGTATCGCGGTGCGTAGGGTTAATGGTGCGCGAGTTCCCAATCGAAGTGGCAAAATTTTCAGGAAGATCGATAAAGAGAATGTTAAAAATATCCAAATGAGGACAGGATAGTATCCAAGACGCCGTTATTTAGCTGAGGATAAGGGAATTTCTCGGATGAATTCTTTTGAACCGTCTGAAAAAGTAAATTCGGTGACATCAGAAGACGCCAAGAGGGCAATGATCTGACCAATTGTCATCCCATTAACATCGGTGTTACCGATTCTCACTAACGTTAAACCGGAGTGAATACCGGCTTTAGCTGCCGAAGAATTTCTGATTACTGAATAAACATAAAATATGCCATCTCGTTCTTGAACACGAAAACCTCGTAACAAACGACTCCCATCAATGTTCGCCGGGATATCTTCAACTATCAAATCCCACGCATAGCCCCCGTTATAAAATAGGCGGGGAATGCTCCTTCCCAATGAACTGAAATCAGATTGAGCAACTTCTATTGCATATGGTTGAATTACCCTCACATCATCTTCAGAAACAAATCGGTTTGTGGTTCGTAGCTTGTAGGGTCCCTTATTTGTATTTAAGGTGATTGCCCTATTCGTTATAATCCCATCACTGCCAATATCGTAATCGTACCCCTTCCAGTGGCCTGGTTGGCCAGAAATGATTTTTTTAAGAAGTTCCTGCTGAGTGATCATTGCCGGAAGTGCTGCAACATTACCTTCCATCGCAATCTTTTGAATATGCCGATTGAATTCTCCCAAGTCGTTCGATAGTTCACCGAAAACCGACATCGTATTTAGAATTGCGTTTACATCTCTTTCAATCGTCTTTTGATTTGTTCCAGAAACCTTTGTCCACACCTTGGACTTTAACGTTCGAACTATGCCGTTCCCTTCAGAATTGTAACTAAAGATCATGTCATCAATTTGATAGGTGATAATCATGTTCTTAAGATCGATAATAGAAAAACGCTTAATTTCATCATTAACAGATAGCTCTTGGTAAATGAATGGAGTCGCTAATCCCTTGGGGAGATTGTATATGCTTTGGAAAAGGGCATGTTCAACCGGTGGCGAATGGACATCTTCTCCGGAAGGTGCAGAATTACACAACAGCAATGGCGCTGAAAATGTGAGCCAAAGGAAAACGCCAACCTTGATATGCGTAATCATATGATACAAATCGGGGCTTAATTAGTGCGCAATCTTCTCATCAACAATAATGGGGATTAAGTTAAACAAGGACAGGCTCGCTCATATCCCAAGTAGGAGTACATGGAATTTCGGAAATAATAACCTCCCACCAAGCCTGAGTAGGATCAGAAGCGTTGCCGCATTGAGTCTTTGGCCATGAATCACAGGCTGGACAGGGGACATCTGGCTTTGGATGGCAATACCTTATCCATGCTGTGTATGAAATAGTAAAATTTGTACGAAGTTCGATCTGTTTGATAGAAACGTTGGGATTTCCGTTGCTGTCAGTAGGAGGATCACAGGGTTCAACTCTCAGAAAAGTATCTTCAACTTGGTAGTCACTATACCAATAATCGATATGATGCGCTAGGTCCTCTGTATCAGAGCAAGATGGACAAGATTGTGACTCGCAATTGAACGTTAATCCTCCACCTGTTGATTGTGAATAAACAATGGTATTCAATTCCAAAAAACAAACCACCAATAGAATCGATACCATGCTGAATGCATTGCTAGTTGTTTGTGTTCTCATAATTACTTTATATCTATTATGTTTTGAATAAGAAAAGACCGCCAAGGGTCACTGCTGATGTCAATATACCTATCTAGTCCCTGAATTGCCTTCAATTCTAACGAATGTTGTTGAATTGCTCTTCTGATTAAAAATTGTCGGGTATTTGCAAATGCGTTAGCCGTATTTTCAGCAATCTTGGTTTCATATTGGGCTCGTAATACAGGATTTGAAATGCTCTTTGGGTCCATACCCGGAAATCCTGTGACACCCGTTGGTATCGGGACGTTGAGCAACACCTCCTTTTCCACATAGTTTGGTATATAATCTTTTCTGATTTTCTCAAGAAATAGGCCAATCAATGGGAATACCGCTTTAGAATATTCCGACTCTTTCTGTGATGTTACAATACTATCAATTAACTTTGACGTCAGTTTAGATTGTCTAGTCAATATTTGGGCGGACAATTCAGGATGATCAACGTCATTCACAGCAAAAAACAATCGTAGCTTCTCCCGAACACCTGAAATGTCTTTATAAGACAAATCTGATTTTTGAATGATAGTATCCAATGAATCAGTTAATTGCGTATACTCAATTTGAACACTATCAGGAGTCAATTGCTTATCGTTTTTGAGACTTGAGGAATCCGATGCCTTGAGGCATTGAACCCAGATCAAAATGAACGAGAAGATAATACTAATGCGGGTTTTGCCTAGATTGCTCATGGTGTTCGGGTATGTGAATTACCTAGTTTTGCCACTGTCGAGGCTCCTGTCGAATTTGCAATTGAGCAGACTTGGACAAAGTTAGAAATATTTGTTTTTTCAGTAGTCTCACCCAATACCCTCCATCGAACAGGAATATTCCATGTATATTTTCCATACGCCCAAGGTGACGGATATCCATAAAACCCGGCAGCATCGCCAAGAGTATTGGAAGATGTTATTTTTGCCCAATCCTGCGCAGTATGATAAAGGGATGCTGTATAGGGGATAAAGTATCCCTCGATATTTGTAGCTGGGCCAGAAACCTCCCTAAACTGGACGTTCGCAAAAGATACGTCTATTGGTTGGAACGTTAAGAGCAATCTCATTCCAACTCCTTGTTCCCCAGGACCGAGAACTGGCAAATTAGGGACAGAAGTCGTTGATGTGATCGCGGCAGTTACCGAAGCAGGCTCATGAATCGTAAAGCTTTTGCTTAATGTTACCCCGTGGATACTGCATTGGACGTTTGCCGAACCTGCGCTAACAGGGGCAGTAAAAGTGGTACTTGAACCTGATGATGGGGACACCGATCCATTACTACTCCCTCCGCTTACAGACCATGATCCCGAAGTGCCACTTGGAAGAATGTTCACCGTCACCTTCTCTCCGACACCTAATTTCGAACGGGTTCTATCAGAGGGTGTTGATTCATACGTCTGTGAAGATAGCTTCACGGCCAAAACTTTTACTAAAACACTGCTTTGTGTATTATCCTTTGGTGCTGTTACACCGCCAGTATGCCCTTCGGGGCAGGATTTATATTTTTGCGAAGCCTTTGTTACTCTGAACGAATACTCTCCAGGAGTCTCAGAAGAGGATACCACCCATTTTAAGGTGTCCGGATTCTGGCTATCCACTGAACCTTTGGTATTTGAAAATGTGTAAGTTACATTACCATCTGGTTCTGGCGGGGCACTTGTGTTTTGTGCTTCGCATTTGCATTCTTCCGATGAAGTTGGACAAGGTGTACTTCCTCCAGCAACAAAAATAACCGTAGATGATTGGCCGCCCTCTGGCGGTATATTTACAACATAATAATCATCTGTTGTTGATGATGCTGACGCGCCCGAGACATCAATGGTCAGTTGGCCCGGAGTTTCACTGCACGAACCATAGGCATTATCACCTATACCCGCGGTCGCCAAACATGCCATTATAAAATACGCCAGCGACTTACTATTTATTACATTTTTATTTGTCATTTTGTTGATGTTCCGTTACATTTTCAGATACCAATTTCCCAAACTTATCAAGTTCACGAGTAAATGTACGATTAGGCACAGAAGATCCCTCATCATACACAAGAATTCTCTCCCACAAGCCATACACATCATACTGTCTCTCTGACTGAAGAACTCCGTTAATTATGATTCTGGACTCCCTTCCCCTGTCATCGTATTCCACTATATAGTTTCCTTGATTTTGTTCACGGCGCTTTAGGGTGCCTCCCTCTCTATACTCTTCTCTCCACTTAATCACTCCATCCTCAAAATTCTCAACAATAGTACCCTTTTCGCCCCTCTTGAATATGCGTTCGATTACTTTTCCATTTCGAAATGTTTTCTGTGCAATCAGCATTTTATTATTATATGTCAAGATTTCAGCCAAGTTTCCATTTACAAATTTTGAAACTGCCCCGTCAGCCTGATTATAATCCCACACCGCAATATTTCCTGCCGCATCGATCTCTCTAACTTTTCTCCCGGTTTCATCGTATGCACTACGCACCAATGCAACTAGCTTTCCGTTCTCGAACTTCTCGACTTTCCTAACTTTCTTCATCATCGGGCCTGGCGTGAGCAGGTACGTAGTCACAGTCTTTATTCCGTCTTGTGTTATTTGAGTTAGAGTACCCTTATTCTGATCATAATAGTGGTATTCCTTCCTCCCATTTGGACCCACGCGAGTAATCTCAGCATTGGTTGGTTTCCAATTGTAATTTGTCAATAAAGGGCCGACATTCTTCTTATCTGTCCCCTCCTCTTTTCTTGATACATTTTTATTGGATGTTTCCAAGGAGGTGCCATTAACAGATAGACTGTCATTTTTTATAACGTATGATGCATTATTATCCCGAAGAATGAATCCATTGGTTGCATTCCACTCAAGATAATCTTTTACGGAAGGATCAAGACCCTTGCCAAATTCAATTCGATTAACGTTCTTCTCCGTGTGCCTATATGAAATTGATATGTTTTCATTTATATTACCATAATCAATCCACTGCAACAAAGGATTCGTCCCAAAATTCTGCAATTCCTGTCGCGCCAAATCCAATGAGATTGATTTCCTGTCTATAATTATCTTGTCCGCGACGCTCCCTCCACCATATTGTATCTCCAATAACACTTTTGATATTGAAACTCTGGTTAATCGTAATGGCCTTCGTGCTGAATTATACGAAATTGAATAGCTTCCCCCACGAGGGAAATTCAATTTTTCCAAGCACCCCTCATTATAGATGAGTTCAATACCTGTTTCAGTATCCTTCAGGGTATATCTTCGCGTCCCTTTCTGGCGAATTGCCATCCAGCGCGAATTTGTAGTTTCATATGTGACTGTATCCGCGGATGAATTGCCTTCCCTACCAACACGTTTAATTCCGAATTGCCAAATACGACGATCAGGCCTATGCCAGCGTAGTTCATTCTGTCCCTGCTCAACCAACCGGGATTCCATCAATGGCATGGACCATCCGTTTCCTAATAACCCTTCAGGTAATCGAGGATCAGTAGAAAAATACACCCGGACCGGAATATTGAAGTCTTCAATCTGTACAGTTCCGATCTCTGTATCCCAGACTCCGTAACCGTATTTATCGCTTGATCCTAATTCGTGTGGTTGAACACGAAACGTAAAATCAGCTTGGCCATACATCTGCTTTTGATTTCCAAAAGCAACGACCATCAAAATGACCAGGATGGTATGTTTCATTGGCCATTTCATCTGCATCGACTTTGAAGTTTAGTCGACCATTAAGGCTTCAGGTATCGTGTCGCCTGGATTACTGGGATCGTTCGGGTCACATTGGCCCGGTGTCTGTTGTTCGCAGGTTTGACAATCGTTGGCAGTAACCGTAAGGGATGCTAAAAAGAATCCCAGAGCAATAAGAAAAAGATAACGAAGCTGAATTATATTTCTCATAAGGAACTCCTTCCTTGGCAGGATTTCTTCTTTTCGCAAGCATATTCACGGATATACGTTGGGAATTGCCCTCTCTGAATCCGATACTGCGTGAAGTTGTGTGAAAATGAAGCGAGGTAGTTTTGTTCGTAGCAGTAAAAAACCTTGAACTCTTCTGTATCCACTATTTCGGCACATGAGTGATCACTCAGAGAATCGCTGGGGATATCGGATGCCCGTCCCATATCTTCTTCTTCCTGCGCATCCCCTATCCTGTTCCTTACTTGTTTCCCCTAATAGTCCGTATCCATTAACAAGATACGGCCCTAGCAGATTCGGCGAGCGCGACAGCCGTAGAACAGAATAGCAACGGCGGCGATGGCCTGGACACCAAGCATGGATAGTGCAAACCCTGACCCAGGAAGCCAGCGGTCATTATTGAGTCTGAATGCGTCGTAAAAACGAGTGTGGTTCATAGCGTTGAGGTAACCGGCCCATGCCCAAAAGGCGTTGATAAAAGGACGGCAAACCCAGAGTAGATAAGAGGGTAATGCCAAGACGACGCCTGAAAGCGGGAGTTGCAGGCCGACAAGAAACACCGAGACAAACGAGGCTTTTTCTGCTGAGTGTGACATGGCCGAAATCGCCAGGCTTACCAGTGTCATGGAAATACATGACGCAGCGAGAATCACGAGCTGGACGGACCAATCCCCCGGGAACCGACACACACCCTTCACGAATGCCGCCATCCACAAACCTTGGGCCGCGGCTAGTAGCGAAAAAAAGATTACCTTTGACCAAGCATAAGCTGCCGGGCGCAGGCCGTTCATACGCTCCTTTTCAAAAACCCGACGCTCCGATGCGATTTCGCGAGCGCCGTTGTTGGCTCCTGTCAAGCCGAGAAGGATTACCTGAAACAGGATCAGGCCGACGACGAGATTGGCCGCCTGTGCAGCCTCCCGCTGGTAACGAAGGTTTTCCTGCAAACCCTCAATAAAACTGCCAAGTGAGTCCAAGATGAGTCCGTTGATCTGCGGCAAGCCTCCGAGCGAAAAAATCGCCACCAGCACGGGAAACCCAAAGGTGATGCCGGCGAGCAGGCCGAGCGCACCCCGATCCCGGCAAAACAACCGCCAGCGCCGGGAGAGTAAAGTCAAGATCTGCGAAATCAGTCCTGGACGACTAGATACCCTTTGCCACGCTGCGGAGTCCACGTCCGGGCGATGAAGTGTGTGAGCTTGTACCGATGCCCCCCCCGTTTCGCCACGCCATTTTTCCCGCCAGTATTCTACCGGTTGGGCATTCAGCCTGTCATAAAGATGCAGGGGGTCCGTTATCTCGAAGTGTTGCAAGAATCCATTGAAGTCTCCCTGAAAAACAACCTCCCCCTGAAAGAGAGTCGTGATCCGGTCAAAGAGCGGCAGTTTCGAAAGATTATGGATGATGCAGAGGAAGGTTTTGCCATCGTGGTCGGCAAGGGTTCGCAGTACAGACAGGATATGATCCTCCGATTTCGGGTCGAGACCGGACGTGACTTCGTCACACACAAGCCATGAAGGATTATTGACAAGCTCAAGAGCGAGACCGAGACGGCGAAGCTGACCGCCTGACAGATCTCCGGCGAGCGTGTCCCGCACCGACATGAGTCCCGTGGTTTCCAAGATTGCCTCGCGCCGCTCCTTTTTCAGGCGGCCATTGGTGACAAAAAGATCGAGTGTACCTGCGAGGGTTTCCGCTACGGTAAGGCGTGGATTGGCGATGCTGAACTGTGGGGCGAAACCAATACGACCAACAAGATCATCGTTGGTGTTTACCGGATGGTCTTCAAAGCTCACCAGTCCATCCGTACTTGGGAAAATGCCTAACAACGCCTTGACCAGCGTGGTCTTCCCGCAACCGGATGGGCCGATAATGGCATGCAGCCCGTCAGGTGCAAAATCGGCGTTGATGTTCCGCAACAGAATGCGGGAAGTATTGCCGGGGGCAGTGACGGTGAGGCTGCGTGCGGAGAGCATAACAAAGAGTGGCTGGAAACGCTGTTTGCGTAAGTGATTGAAGTGATGCATGCAGACACCTTGCTGGCTATGCGGTGTCGGCTCAGGGTCAGACAGACATGGGTGCCGGATTTACAATGATGCCGCGACATCATCCTTGGACTGTGCATTTGCACCTGCCTTGCGACGAAGGATCTCCTTGCAGAGACGGGCGATGCCCTCGTCAGCAAAAAAGCTGGCCGGATACTTTTCCCGAGCATCGAGGTAGGCAAGCAGCGCGTTGGCCAGTTGCCCTTGTTGCTCGTCGCTTTCCGCCTTGGAAATAAGCGATGCAAAAGCTGAAGCCTTCACGGCAAGTTCCCCACGAGCCTTGTTGATGCGTAGGTCATCGGGATTGGACTTCCAAGCTCGTTCGATCACTTCCCACGCGCCGGCCGTATTGCGTGTGCGCTCCAGTTCGGACGCTTGGGCAATGGCAGTCTCCACCATTTCCAGACGACGCATGACATCAAGAAACTGTTTATTCCGGGTCTCGTCATTATGAAGCGCGGCGGCAAAGCGGAACCGGTCATTAAAAATGGCGCGGTACTCGCTTGCAGCCAGCAGGCGGTCGAAATCCACCGATGCCATCGTCTGCGCGTCAGAGCGAGTTTCCAGCAAGTTGGAAAAACGGGCGATTCCCGGATTGGCAGGCCATACTTCCATTGCCTGCCGCAGCGCCGCTTCGGCATCTTGGTTGTTACCCTGTTTGGCCGCCATCGCGGCCTTTTGCAGGGCGAGGTTACTGGCCTGTTTTGTAGTGATAATAAAAGCACGCGGTTTTACAGAATCGAAATCGGGCAATTGCTTCGCGGCTTCAGCAAGAAGCAGTTCGGCCTGTTCGAGATCTTTTGCTTCAAGGGCGGTATTCAGGCGGGCAAGAATACCTGCGGCATCACTGACCTTTTCCTTCTGTTCGAGCGGGAATGTTTTTACGACAGGCAAAAACTCGCCGAGATGAAATACTTCCGAGAGTCGTTGCATAGCCCCCCAAGTCTGGCCTCGCTCTAAGAGATGGTTGACTGACTGTGCACCGACTTCGACCTCACGTATCGCTTCCCGGGTCATTGCCTCGACAGCAGAGGTCGTGATCCGCACATCCATGTTGCCCAGAAGCTGACGCTTCATACCTTCGGCGGCTTCAAGATCTCCCTGTTCCCCCGGAAAAAGGTAACGATAAAAATCCAGTGCGATGAGAACATGCTGGAACCGCCGCTGGGCGAAGAACTGGAAAATCATCCCTTGGAATTCGAGTTTCTGGTTGAGCCGGGAAGTGGTTTCGAGCTTTCGATTTTCATCAATGTTACGTTCGGCCTCTTCCAGCCGCTTCTGAAAAGGATCGGCTGCGTAGTCGCGTTGAGGCGGTGTGCCGGAGGCGGAGGTGTTGTTGCGAATGTTGTCGAGCACCACATTGCGATCCCAATCCCGGGTGCGAGTGATATTGGCTTCAGCCGCCTCACGTTTCTTTTCAAGTTGTCGGTTTTCTTGCAAAATGTCGCGGATACGTTCATTCGTTTGCCAGTGGGAAATGAGAATATTTCCCAACGTTTCGCATAGACGGGAATCGCCTTCGTAGTCGGCTGCACGGTAGAGCAACCGCCAGCCTTGGGCCACACGCTGGTCAAGTGTGCCCCCCTTACGTCCTTGGAGAGTCAGCGTGATCTCCTCCAGTGTCTTGTTGTAGACAAGATCGGCTTCGCCATCGGCAGGCGGAGTGGTTAGGAAGCGTTCGAAGCGGGATTGTGCAGCCTTGGTATCACCGATGGAAAACGAACGTCCCTGCCAAGTGAAGTTGCCGGTCGTGGGATCGTATGCCTCAAGCAGTTTGATGCCTCCAGGAGAACCTGACGAAGGTGATGGAGGCTCACTCCTGCGGGATGCACGTGTTCCGGCATTGTTGGCTTCGTCGGGTGCAGGTGATAGTCCGGAAGAGGGTTCATTTTGACCCGAGAGAGGGCTGATTGCAAGAACGATGAACGATACGCAGATCAAAGAGCGTCTTGCTGTCTCGATAACGGAATGAGGACTCATGGTATGAAAAATTCAGAGTTTGCGAAAGCCGGTCAGATTAAGAATACCGTCAGTATCGACCTCGACAGAGAGAGCATACAACTGTCCAGGTTCAGGGTAAAAACCGGGGGATTTTCCCGCGTCAAGGAATGGCAGGGCACGGTGTGTCGCGAGATCACGGACGAGGATGATGCGGCCGCCATCAGGCATGGCTTCGAGTTGCCTTTCGATACGTCCACGCAGCTCGTAACGGTTGCCCGCCAACCCGCGAGCACGCGAAACATAGGTTTCCACGGGTAAGGGGGGCAGGGACGGAGCAAACGCATGCCATGCAAAAAAACAGATGGCGACCAGCAGCAGAATCCCGAAAGGAATCCAGAGCTTGAACAATTTGGAGCGCGGGTTGGCATTCATGAAAAATCAGTTTCCGGTTGGAAAAAGCGTGTTGATATCATCGGGGAAGCGGTATCCCGGCAAGGTAATCCTGAATCGAAACCTACGGATTTTGCATTTCATTCTGTTTCTCCTTCGGACTGAATTCGGTACCCGCAAATACAAGCAATCCTGCTGTGAGCAGGAGAAAATTACGGGATAGAATCCACGGATAGCTGGTGGGGTCGTCAGACTGGCCGAAACACCCGCAGTTTATTTCAAGGCCGCGTATCCACGCAGAACCGACTGCCACCATGAAGCCGAGCAGCATGAGTGCTGCCAGAAGCGCTCCGGCCCGCGTCCAGCTTCGTCCGGCAAGAAGTGCAAGCGCCGTGGTGATTTCCAGCCACGGCAGGAGGAGCGAGGTCAGCCAGGCCCAGTGATAGGGCAATATCCGGAACCCTTCGATACTGGCGAGAAACGCCGCAGGTTCGCTGACCTTGGCGAAGCCTGACCAGAGGAAAACACCGGCTAGTCCGAATCTGCAAAGGGCAGAAATGATCCGAGGAAACAGCTTGGCAATATGGCATTCGGAACCGCGTGGCTGATTACCGGGCTCGGAGGAAGTTATCATTGTCCCATCGTGGTCTTCTGGTTTCGGAACGGACATGGAAGCGTGAAAAATCTGCTTCAAGGAAGCAGACAGGTCAATTCTAGGATTGGAATCACGGGAAAAATATGAATGATCAAATTGTCAGTAGATCGAATGGATTCTGTTGCATATCATGGCATCGCGTTACTATTTATGCAAACTATTACTAAACAACTATTTCTGCTTTTTGCTTTCGTTATACCCGCATTCGCTGAGGTAAAAGAGTGGCAGTTACCGAATTTGAAACCTGACTCCCACATGACCCGAGCGGCCTTGTGGTATGAGGACACCTTGCCTGCCAAGAATGGCGTAGTGGTACTTTGTCCTGGCATGAATGGTTCAGGCATGGGCTTGGTGAGCGAAAAACCGTGGGTGGAATTTGCGCGGGCGCATGATCTGGGGTTGGTCGCCCTATCATTTTCGTCACCTATGGAAAAATTGTATGCTAGGCCGGGCAAGGGATATTATTATGCAGAGCAAGGGGCAGGGAAGATACTACTGCAAGGAATCGCCGAGATTTACGAGGCGGAGCCGTCAAGACGCACCAACAATAGTAGCATCGGCTCCTCACAAAACGGTGAACCGAAGTTGTTGCTATTTGGGTTCTCGGGTGGCGCAATGTTCATCAGTCATTTTGTCCGGTGGCAACCTGAGCGCGTTCTGGCATGGTCAGCCCAGTCGGCCTCATTCTGGCCATCACCCGGAGAGGCGGGAAATGGGCCGCCTGGCATTGTGGCCTGTGGTGAGTTCGATAGCGAGCGATATGGGCCAACGTTCGCTTACTTCCAGCAGGGGCGACGGAAAGACGCACCGTGGATTTGGTTGAGCCTCAAAAATACCGGACACATGCGAAGTCGGACTTTGGAGAGATTTACACAGACATTTTTTGATACGGTGCTTACGACCAAAACGCAAAATCCCCTATTTTTCGATGCCGAGTTGCTAACTCCCGTTGAGGAAAATGACCTGCTATTACAGCCGGCACTTACGGTTTGGCTACCAAACCCCGATGTGGCAAAAATATGGAAAGATATTCATCATCCGTGATGATAAAGACGAAATAATATGTAAGGGACCATTTTGCCACTAAACCCTCCCACTAAAAGCGTCGAAGTATGAGAAATTCTGGTCCCTCTTCCTGCTGCTTCAGGTTGTGTATATCCTTCACTATAATCATTCTACTTTCAGTACCGGCATCGCCGGCAAAAAGCCAAGAAGAGCGTGTATTCGATTTGAAGCAACCGGTAACATTCGAACGGGGAACCAGATCCTGGATTTATTTTTCCCTGCGTCTTCCGCCGGGATGGAAGAAAGGTAATCCTGCCACCGGACCGGACAAGGTACGAGGCGTGTTTTGCACGCTTCGCTGGTACGATAAGCCCGACTCAATTCATTCACTCGTCGCCGGGGATAACGCCTATACTCGCTATGCTGATCGCAACGGCTTGGCCTTACTGAGCTGGAATCGGCTCAAATTCTATACAACAGGCGTGAGCAACGACGAGATGGACGAAAAAGCCGATACCCGATGGAGCGAAAAATTTGATACGGCCGCGAAAGAGTGGGAAAAGGGGATAAGACGGCTAGTTCGCGAATATGGCATTCCTGAACGTGATTATTTACTGCATGGTTTTTCCGGAGGGGCACAAACTGCTCACCGACTGGCATTGCGCAAGCCTCAGTATTTTTCTGCAATCCATATTCATGTAAATAGTTCTTACGACAAGCCCGGCCAATCCGGGAAAAGCATGATATGGCTGCTCACGACCGGGGAGCGGGAATACGGTTATCGGGCCTCACAGCGATTTTACTATGAAGGCCTGGAAAACGGATATTCGATCGTCTACAAGGTGGGCGAAGCCTTGGGGCACTCTTCTAGTCCACAGATTGACCGGCTGGGTTTTGCCTTCTTTGATTATGCCCTGCGCTATTTGCCTGACTACCGTGACAATCAGCCGTCGCGCAGAGGAGATATCCATGAACTTTTACGACGGCCACCTTACATCGGGGACTGGCTCAACCAAGAAGCCGTTCCGGCCAGCAAGGCACACATGATACAGGGTCGTTACCAGACGGCATTGCCCACGCTAGAAATCGCTAAAATATGGGGAACTCTGATTCAGTAAAAAAACGCCGAGTTATACATGAGAACTGGCAAAATACAGGGGAAGGTACGCCTTGCCGGATAGAAGTATATTTTCAGGAATATGAGTACATTGCCCTCATGGTTATTTGAGCGCCGTCTGGACTTTTTGCAGCTTGGGCCGGGGAGTGCGAATATTGGCGCAGCTCTTCTGGCATGCCTGCTTGTTTCAGGCACTATATGGTTTTTCTATCGCCCCTGGTGGGCCCAAGCAATCGGCTGGATATGGATATTGATCGGAGGATTTCTCTTGCTGGCAACCCGTTCGCGAGGGGGCGTGCTAGCTGCGATCGCCGGCCTTGTGTGGGTGTGGTGGTGCTGGAAGCGGCGACTGCTGCACCAAGATCGGAGTGATAAAATACAAAATTTTTCGTTAGCCAATGCCCGCGGTAGTAAACAGAAATATTTCAGATGGATTTTGGCCGCATGTGTACTCTCGGTACTTGTCATCTATAGTTTTTCAAACCGGACCCTGTACCGGTTCGGGCTTGGTGATAGTTCACGTGCCGATTTGTGGTCGGCAGGTCTCGCCATGCTCTGGGATGCCCCGGGGGGTTGGGGCAAGGGTAATGCGGCAAATGCATACGTTCAATGGTATCAGGCGGAAGAGGATCCGCGAGGATACCTGTCGTTGATCAATTATCACCTGAATTGGCTGGTCGAGCATGGCATGACTGCGAGGATTGGCTACATACTGGCGTGGGCGACATTATTCTGGCTGTTATGCGGTGCGAGTACGCCATCATTTCAGAGGAACAAGGAAAATCGTTCCAAGCTGGTACAAGTCGGAGTTCTTGAAACAGCGGCGGGAGTGTGGACGACATTTTTTGTCGCAGCGATTTTCAGCTCAACGGCCAGATGGGGGCCGCTCTGGACTTTGCCAGCACTTTGGTTGGTAGTGGCATTGATGTACCGATGGGGATATCGGTCTTTACCATCATGGCGCGGATGGGTGAGCGCGACCAGCATCGGCCTTCTGGCGTTGGCTGGACTGCATCTAGCAGGCTGGATGATGCGAAGAGAGCCATTAAGTTTAGCAGGTAAAACAAGAATTATCATCGGTACAGGAACACCGCGAGTTGTTTTTTATCAACCGGAGCCGATGATACTCGGTGAACGGTGGGGACAAGATATACGGAGGCTGATAAAGGAATCCTCGATTACGGCAGATATTATTCTGGAGGGGCCTGCTTCGGTTGTTGATCCTAAGGCAGCAATATGGGTAGTAACCGCCATACTACCTGAGATCCCGGCAGAACCAGGGGAGGTGGTTTTCTTCAATACTGTATGTCTACCGGAAGTTATAGCATGGATTGCGAAAATGAACCCTACGCGAATCCGGGTTTACATAAGTGACTCACTAAATCGGGCGACTCGGTTAGATGAATGGGAAAGCATCGCCAGAAAACGGGAGGATATGCAGGTCGAAATAGTTGGCGGTGCTGGGGTATACCTTCCCGGATGGCCAGATTTTATTAATGGAGAAAATATCAGGAAACACACCCAGAGTATGCCACAGTAAAACAATTATCAACTAATATCAATTTACGCCTTATCGGATCAACATCGTCGGAATCTTTTTATCGATCTGAACTCGATACCAGCCTCGACGAAAGATCCCCACTAATCATCACAATATGCCATTATTTTCACCAGAAATCGATTCGAGCTGGCTACTAACCCAAGCAGGGTACCCCCCTTCAAGAACAAAAACCTTTATATCGGGTAAATCTTTTAACAATCGTAAAGCCATTCTTTTACTCGCATCGCATTGCTGTCCATCACAATATATAAGAATAGGTTTCTCTGGCTTCCAGAGTTGCAGAAATATGCCCAATTGTTCATCCCAATTATACTCCCCAAACAACATTGCTCCGTCTATGTGGCCCTTCATATAAGCATCTTCACGCCTCGCATCCAAAATCAGCCAATCTGACATATTATTCATTGCCGATATCGGGCCCACTTCTTTGATCGACCAATGTTCTATCCGATAATGATCATCTTCGCCGTGGAGTCGTCTATATCCTTCCGCCAAAAGAACTGCTGCCAACAATATGGCAACAACTTGCAACGTGAGTCGGCCCACTATAATCATATAATATAATTATCGGGAAAGAACATCAAGTGGTGACAATGGAATATCAATATTCCTGGAGCTTTCCTTATCCGCGAATGTAAATGTAGAATTTAAAGGTGATGCCAATAATGTTTTAATTTGTTCAGCGCTTAAACCGTTGATGGGAGTGTCTCCGATCTTTTCTAGCCGCAGCCCCGAGTGGAGTCCGGCCTTGGCGGCCGAAGAGCCTTTTATTACTGAATACACATAATAGGCACCACTCCGTTTCTGAAGCTTGAATCCGCGTGTAGGCACATTTGAATCAATACCGTCAGGAATTTCTTCAATAATCTTATCCCATGCATAACCACCATTTATGAATATTTCCGGAAGGACTTTCCCTTCTGACTCGAAATCTGTACTTGCTGCATTAAGTGCGATCGGCAAGATGGTATTCACTTCGCTTTCATCGATCGATCTGTTTTTTATTTCGAAATGGAGCGATTGATTTTTAAGATTAATCGATGTCAATTTTTGGCGAATAAGTCCAAATTTTCCAATATCATAGGTAGACCATTTCCATTCGCCTGACTCCCCCGCTATAATTCTTTTAATTTTCTCTTGTTGCATGACCATCGCCGGGAGTGCCTCAACGTTGCCTTTCTGGGCGGTCCTTTGAATCAACAATTCAAGCTCGCTCATATCCTTTGATAGCTCACCATAGACAGTAGCTGAGGCAAGGATTTCTGTAACTTGTACTTTGATCGCATCAATACGCCTAGGGGACACTTTTGTCCAGCCCTTTGAATCCGAAGTACGGAGTAGGGCTTCGCCAATCGAGTTCAAACTAAATATTAGGTCACCTCTCTTGTATGTTATTATTTTGTTTTTTATATCAATAATGGCGATACGATCCAATTTCCCATTGGCATACAGTTCTTGACAGATATATGACTGGCCTGAACCATGTATATATCGCTCCAAAGTCTCTAAATAAGTTACTTCATTAGAGAGCGAAGAGGGGCTTCCTTTTACTCCCGCAGAGAATTCTGCACTATGCAATTGAAGCATCGGGAAATGGATTAGTAGAGCCGTAATCAGTAATGCTTTCATTTTTTGAACCCCTCTTCCTCCGATTATCAGGCCTCTATTATCTCTAGATCTGTATCTTCAGGTGAAACATATCCGGCACATGGCGAAGAATCAACTATGACTTCCCAATATTGAGTGTCTGGATCACCCATCGTTCGACACTGTGTTTTGGGCCATTCCTCGCAAGCAGGACATGTCACATTGGGATTGGGATTGCAATATCGTATAAATAATTCGTACGATATACTAACTTCGCTCATTAACCTGACATATTCGATTGCATATACCGGGTTGCCATTCTCGTCGAATGGTGGAGTACAGGGCACCAATCGAGGACCTTCCGCATATATTTGAGGCGCACTACGCCATACATTATATGATACGGCTATATCTTCCGCTGTTGAGCAACTTGGGCAACCTTGTGAGCTACATGAAAAGCTCGTGTCATCATAGGACACTTGTGTGTTTCCAGTTTGGCATAAAAGAAATAGACCTGCCAAAAAAGATATCGCTTGGATGATTATTTTGCAGTTAGTTGTCATGATATTTGATATGTCTTGTAAATCATGTGATTTCCTTCACCGGAAATTATTCCTACTCTAAATTTAATCGGTGATGGAGTCCTCGTTCATTGAATCAAAGGTTTCCAGGAGCATGGAATCCCCGCCGTTGGGGGGATTGTTGGGATTTCCGCAACCGGGGGCTTCCGGGTTTTCATTACAGGGATCACATTCCGGTAACGAAGGATTAGCGGTACACGGATCGCAGTCATCTGCGATTCCTTGGGAAGGGAGGAGAAGGTGAGCTGCCCCTGCCATTGCAAGAATAAGAAAACCAGTTTTCGTGCTCATCGGAATATTCGTGTTGTTCACCACGAACCAGTACTTTTTTTGACTTCCAGTCAATCTGAATATCTAATAGGTTGGAAAAGCCGCTGCCCACAGCGGCCACCAGATCCTTCCATGTTTTCATTGGGGGATTTGTATTCGTGAACCGGGTACGGATATCAGGTGGATTCCTTATTCTTCCGTTCGCGCAACCGGGCCAGAAACTTGATGAAGCCCTCGGCATCATCCTGCGTAACCGAGTCCCACCGGCGGAGCGCCTGGCGGATGATGTTGAAATTATTCACGAAGAATCTCCCCGGCCGGGCACCCAGCTCATAGAATTGCCCCTCCAGCACAAAAAGCCGCTCATAAATGTCAGCATACCGCGGGACGGGAAGCACGCGGGAATCCCTCGCCGGCCGTTCCCCTTTCCTCTTTGTCCCAGACCCTCGTTGCTTCATGCTCTCGCGAAAACCGGCAAGTGTCGCCTCACCCTGTTCCAGCAACTCCTTCACATCCGATCGCGTTACCTTGGTCCACCGCATTACGGCAAAATAGGCCAACATCATGATGTTGGTCGCCGAGTACCCTCGCTTCACCCCGTGCCTGACCATCTCGATCTGGAGCCGGTCGATCTTTTCGGCCAATGCTTCATCAAGTCTTACAACGAGTGTCTGGTTTTTCTTCGGTTCGCTCCGTTTCTTAGCACTCATAGATTGTGTTGGCATGAGGTCGCTTTTGTCTGGAGGCTTCCTGCAACGCCTTCATGAGCCGGTACGCCAGCCAGACATTCACAACCCCGGCCAAACTAAAGGCCAGCAGCTTTGCCTCCGGTCCAATGTCGATATATTTAATTCTCCATGACAGGACCAGGCCAAGAAGGAGCCATAGCCAACGCACCGCGACATTCCGCAGTTGCGGGTGATCGGCCAAGGCGCGGGCTATTCTGTACCTCATGGTCATTGCCCGGGTATTCAACCTCGCAAGGATTTCCGTCAACGTTTTTCTTGCTCTAATTGGCATAGTGCAGCTTTCTGGGCAGGCCTGAATTCTTTCCACGGTCTTTCTGGTTGCTCAGGTTTTTTTAGTCATTTCCCTGAAATGAAACATGCCACGAGCACCCTTAACCCACTACTTCGTCTATGTCGGGAATGTCCCTTGCAGACTGGACGGCAGGGTGTTCCTGCCGCAGGTCAAGGGTAGCGATCCACCTTTCTGCCTCCGGATATCCGACTTTCGCGGCCGCAATGCGGCCTTTCTGTCGGTACGCAGGAAAATCGCCTCATGCCAGGCCGAACTGCGAAGGCGCTTGCGGCGCGCAGGGAAACCACTGAGGCGACTCCCCGAATACAGGATTGTCGGCCGCAGCATCCTGACCCCGGAGGAGGTGGCCGCTTCCCTGGAGCAGCAAACAGGCTGGGAGGCCAAGGTTTTCCGCCGCCTTTCTCCGTCGGCAACCGCCACCCAGAAGATCGAGGCAATATCCCGTGATTGCAACAGGGTGCTCGGCCATGTCACCTCCGCGGTTAAACAGGTGAGGAAAGCAGTCAGGGAGTCCCAGCACTACTGGCTAACGGGTGACGAGGCGGCTTGAAATGGCGGCGCTGGCCACCGGCAACGGCACCGAAACGGATGTTTCCGATTCCATCGCGGACTTTTCCGATCGCACTGCATCCTCAAGTTCCGCAAACGACGAAAACCGCAGCAGCAGGCGGATCTCGCTTTCGGTCATGGCGAATAGGTTGCCTCCATAGATGCCGCACTCGGCAAGGAGCGCGGAAAGCGGCTCCGGCGGCAACCGCTCCATGAGTATCCTTCGGGATTCTGGAGTAGGGGCAATGTGGATACCGTCACTCATCACTTTCGACGGCGTGAAGGAAAGGGTTGCGACTGCCACCACTCGCGAACCTTGCCTCTGGAGAAACTGGCGCAATTCCGAAACGGTCCCCCCCTGCGTCATCACATCGTCGAGCGCGATGTAGTTTGCGCCTCCTGTTATCCTGCCGGCAAACGTAGCCCTGGAAAGAAAACGCCTCATTGCGGTTTTCCCGGTGTGTTTCGGGCTGTGCTGTTTCAAAACCCCACGATCGAGCCGGAAGCCGGTAGTCTCCGAAACCGCTTCGGCAAAGGCGTCAGGAATCCGGTTGGTAACTGCACCGCCAACCACGATCAGCCGAGATTCGTTATGCCGGCGGGCCAGCATGTCCAGCGCTGCCACGTCGATAAATGTTTTCACGAGACGCCTCGCCGCCTCGATGTCGCCGTCATACTTGGCGGCACGAAAATCGGGATGCCGCATCATTTCATAAACATCCGCCGAGCTGCAAACCGGCGGAAAATTCGTGGGCCATGCGTAGGTGAATGACATCAGAAAGAACGGGAACGGGAGGGCCGGTCAAAACCGGGGAGCGCCAGGCATGTCTGTTCGCATCGGGGGGTGGCGGACAGCGAAACCTCGTCGTACTGGTTCCACGCCGATCCGAGAACCGTGAATACCCAAGAGGAGATCCCGGGACTGCTCGCCTCCCGGTTGCCTGCGATGTTAAGAATTCCGGGTTGGTAGTGTGCGAGAAATTCGGCGACCTTGCGGCCGGCCATCCTCACGGAATCCGGCGAAGGCCTTCGGTAGTCCTCATGCAGATACATCAGCAAAACCGGCCTGCCGGCGCGCTGGCAGCAGCGAAGGGTAAGGGATGATCCGGGACTGAGGCGCGAGCCCCGGTTGAAGATCACGGTCGCATCGGCATCCTGGGCGTTGTACCTTGTCCGACGGTTATACCCCGAATCTCCCGGGGTTTCTTTCAGCGAATACACGGCAGGAATCACACCCCCATCGCATCGGCGGCCGTGCGGGCACCAGCCGCCGTGGGGAATGCGGTTCGCGATTGCAAAATCCAGCCCTGCCTGATCTGCCCCGGTCTGGCCTCCGGAAATAATTCTTGAAGGAAGCATCCGGGTTCAGGGTTCGTTGTTCCTGTCTTTATCTCCGGTATCATTCTCGGCCGCGGAGGATGAATCCTCCGGGAGTTTTCCGGTCACCAATTGGTGGGCTGCGGCAGCTACCTCCGACAACCGGGCAGCGAGGACCTGATTGTGCCGGTACAATTCCTCGGCCTGCTTGCCCATCGCATCCATTTGTGAACGGAATTCGGGCAACAGACGTAGCAGCTCCGCTGTCTGGACGCGGTTCCGGGTTACTTCCTCGGCGATTTCCTGGGGCATCAACGCTGGCTGGATAGCGAGATCCCCGCCGGAGATGTCGCCGGCAATCACCGTAATCGAGGGTGAGGACAAAATCCGGCGTGGGTCGGTTTCCCGAACGAGGACATATTTCCCGTCGATCACCTGCGCGCGGTATGTTGCCGGCACGGTCAGCTCCCCAGGAAAGGCACCCATCACATACCGCGGTCCGTTGTCCATCCTGCCGGGCGGATCGACCAAATCCACGACCTCCGTCGAGACATCCGGCACAGGAGCACCCTGCACCGCCGCGCCTTTGCGCTTTGCAGGTCCTGACGAAGCGCACCCGCCGAGAAAGGCGACATTGAATAACAGAAAAGCCAGCAACAGTGTTTTCATAGCATTATTGTAGATAGACCATAGAAAAGCATGCACATCCGGAGGGCCGCTCCGCTGCACCGAACTCGCGTCCCGTTTCATCTGTTCTCCCCCGAAGGTTCGCTCCTGGACAGCTTCAGCCCTACCTCCGCTCGCGTCGGGTCCAATGTCTCCTCGATGAACAGGTAAAAGTCTTTGCCACTCGGAACACGTACATAGAAACCGCGCCTCGCTATCTCCTCGGCAATCCTCTGCGCCGAAGTTGTCATGACATTGGCAATACCTGAGCCAAAGGCGCTCAATGCCGCGTTTTTCAGGGTTGGCTTGGGTTGAGTGAGTCCGGTATCCTGCCCGGGCACGGCTTCCTGTTCCTGCAACGTCTCTCCGAGAGCCGCCGCGGACGCGCCAAGGAACGCGGTCGCGAACAACTTGATTTCCTCGTTATCCAGCGTCGAGATGGTGTAGCCGATGAAACCTAGAGCCATGTCATCGAGACCCCAGGACCTGACACGGCCCCGGTCCTCTACAAGCAGTTCACGCCGGTCCAGTGCCCTCCCTTTTATGCGCCATTCGCGCCCATTCCGTCCGGCAGCAGCGCCTGACTGTTTCGGCAACACGAGCACCCATTCGCCGGTATCGAACAAGCGCCCGACCCCGGAGGCATCAATTTTGGGTTCTCCGTTCACGTAGGAAAAAACTTCGGTGTTGGCAGGTATGATTACCTTGCCGTTCCACGTAACCTCTTCGACCACCAGACCGATCACAGGGGTGTTCGCCGGCACCAGCGAATCGAGCGTATTGACCATCTTGCATTTTACCAGGCGTCCGTAGGGGGCGAATGTGGACAGCCCGGACACCTCCAGGCTCTTCGCCGCGTCTTTCGCCGCAGTGACTATGCCGCTCCGGCTGACTTGCGTCACCTCACCCTCCCCTGATTTCGGCGGGCTCATTATACCGAACACCTCCACGGCGGTATTCGAGCGCCTCCGCGGCGAGTAGGGTACTCCCGCCGGCTTCGGCCCGTCATCATTCTCCGGCTCTTCTCCGGAAGGCTCGGACATGGCAACTATGGCATCCGGAACTTCACGCTTCAGCCCGTCCCTCCCCTGATCGTCCAGGGACACGGCTTTCTTCCTCGCCAGAGTTGCCATTTCCTCTTCGGAGGGGACAGCCGAGGGCAGTCTCTGCGGCAACGCCTCGTTCTTCTTTTCGGCCCCGGCGCTTTCGCCGGCTGGCTCCGCCGGCTCCTGCGGTCCTTTCTGCTTCCTGTTCCCGCCGTTCATGGAAATCAGCAGGGCGAAAAATAATATCACCGCCAGTATGATGATCTGCGCGCGGACGGATACCTTCTTGAAGGGATTTCCCCACCGCCTCGAGCTTGTCTTTGGCTTCTCACTCGACATTGGCCGGCTCCATCATGATCGGTTTGGGATTGGTTTTCCCGACGAGTGAAACCGACAGTTTGAGCGGACTGTCCGGAAGCAACCGGGTGGGCATTCCGCTGGTATCCCTCGAAAGGACAAGGAAAGCGGTCGCTTCCTTTTCCGGCTCAATTACCGGATCGAACTCCGCTGTCGGGACAGGATAGACGCGGTTCCCGGCCCTGATAATCCAGCTTTTCGGATCGAACTGTAGCCGTCTGTAGGTATTGTTTCTCACCACCGCCGCAACTCCGAGAGTGTCCGTGATCGAGTCACGAATGGCATAGCGTAATGAGATCGTGTAATCCCCGGAGTCGTTTTCTTCCTGCAACGGCACGATCTGCAATGCAGGGTTTGCCCTGACCATATTCAGGGCCCGTTCCCGGTTCATGGCCAGCAGCGCCTTCATGAAGTTCTTGATGCCTAGCTGTGTCTCCGGGGTGGGAGCCTGGTAGTTCGAGACCGGCGGGTTTTCGCTGCGCTCAACTTTCATTTTCCTCTGCCTCTCGGAGCGTATAGCCTCGTTCGTCATTTCCGAAACAGCCACGTTATCCACGAAAGTTACTCCCCGAAATGCCTGCTCGCGCGGCACGATCGTGCATTCGATGGACAGCGACCTTCCTCCCTCCATGAACACATGCAGGGTCCTGTTCGAAGAGTCAACGAGAGCGGAGATGGTGAAGCGGGTATAGCCTCGCAGGTCGCCGGGAAAAACCGAGAAGTCGCCCGCAGCTCCGGCGTTACCGCCATCCGGCACGGAAACCCCTTGCGGCATGAACCCGCGACCGCTCCACCCGGTTGCGGGATATGGCAGGGTAACGAGCACGCTGTCATCCGGCGAACACATCACGGCGAAGGGTCTGGCCTGTTCTGCCGGCAGCGGCACGCGGAACATGTTATCGCCTCCCCCCGAAACCGGAACAAGCCCGCCGAGCAGGAGACATGGGAAAAAGATCAGACGCCTTTTCATTTCAGGGCAGACGTGAATTCCTCGGATCTCTTGTTGCTGCGCCAGACCACCGTTTTTTTGTAGCGGTTTATCTGATACGGAAACCGCCCCTTGTCCATCACCGCAACGGTTGGGGTCAGTTCAATCGACAGGCGGAAATCGCCGACATCGCGCTGGGGCAGCCCGTCAATGACTCCGCTGCGCACGATGAACCCCTGAATCCTGTATCGCAAGGCCCCCCCGCTGTCGTCGAGGCGTTCCGGCATGCGGGTGAATTCCGGCTGATCGTAAAGGTTTCGCCGGTTGCGTTCATCCTCCTGGCTGCGCAGCTCCAGACGCACGGCCTTCTGCGCCTCCGCCGTATAATACCTGGTCAGCAGCTCGGGGTTCGACAGACCTGCCGGGTTCCGTTTCAGGTAGACCTCGGCGGCCTGGATGCCGATCTCGCGGAAGATCCTTGAGTCAGGGTCGGCCAGCTCTGCCGGCGCAAAGACGAGAACTCCGTTGGAGTCCGTATTCCACACCCATGTGGCCCTTTTCGACTCCGCAATGGCATCCTTGGTCCATTTGAGGGAGACCAGAGGCACGAGGATCGCGACCGCGATGAGGAATGCCTTCAGACGATACTCCGCAAACCAGCGGCGGTGGACATGAAAGGTAGACTGCGCACGGTCTCCGCTTTTGGACTCCTTCCTTGGTGTTACTGGCAGATCTGGCTTCTGGGAATCGGGCATGTCGTGGCAGTCATCGCAGGAAAATACTATGTTATGACTTGTCCACAAAATAAACTATCCGGCGCGTAATACCACCGCCTTGAGGCGGGCTCAAAAATTGAGCGGGGTGTCAGTGCTGCCTGTCAGGGCTTCCGGTGCAGCTTGTTGGCCTGACTGACCGACGGGAGTGAGGGTGAGGTTATACCCTTTTCGTTTTCCCACAATTCAATCGGGCAGGGTCCAAGGGGATTGTTGGCCCATTCCTCCATCCGCCGAATCCAGACAAGATCTTCACCGGCAAGAGGGATGCGCATATTTCGCACCCCGTCGCCGCAGTTGATGAAGAACTGGGTTTCCTTATCCAGCAGGACCCGTTCCCAGGCAATGTAGGTCAACCCCATGCCTTCTGCGCACTTGCGGCCAATCTTTTCCAGGAACGTTTTTTTGAGTTGATCCCGTTTGCTCTTTGGAGGGGGGTTATCGGTTCGCTCGTTATAGGACATAGACATTTAAGGAACATTAGGCAGGATTGGGAAACAATCCAGCATTTCTCCTTATTTCAGGGGAATTTAACCACATAATTCATAAAAAAGGGGACAGCATTCAATGTCTGTCCCCTCATTACTTGCCGGCTGGAAATGACCAAGCTAGCGGGCAATTCCCCTGCCCTGATCATTCAGCTTTTCCAGGGCGCGCTGCCCGGAAACCAAACGGTGCTCTTCCTCGAACTTGCCTACATCCTTTTTCAGTTCGGCAATGATAGCGTTGCAGTCGGCTGCAATCCGTTCGGCTTCTTCCCGGGAGTCGCAAACCTCGGTGAATGCCCCGCGGGAAGTGTGCTCTACCACGGCCGGCTTTCCTGCCACGTCAGTCGAGGCCTCATAATCCTTGATCCGGTTTATTTTCAGATAGTGGGCAGCTTGGGGCAGGTTCTTTTTGAAGTGAAGAATGTTCATCCTTGGAATCATCTTTTGAGCCGGTTGCCGACGCGCTGCACAGGCAGGGACGCTGCATTACCGCCGGGGTTCTGCCCCGGACCGTTAAGGCGGCTCTGCCGTTCTGCCAGGTGCAGAGCGATTGCCGGCGCGGATCTCGCCGAAACGGCCAGCGCCTCCCGCTCCAGGTTCATTGCCGCGCACCAGAGCCATTTCCATTCGTCGGAATAGCCGATGACATCCGGGATCATTCCTGCCCGGCCATCAGCGGCTAACCGGCTTTCGAGATCCTTGATGCTGTTGAACGCTTCCGCGGTACTCACCCTCTTTGCCGCTGACAGACTCTCGAACCATTCCCCTTGCGGTGCAGCAGCGCCTCGCAAATGCGAACCGTTTTGAGCCCACCAAGGAGCCAGCAATTCTATGAGTTTCCGATTCTCTCCAAGATCGAGCGGCACCAGGTTCCGCCTGTCCTGCAAGCTAAAGCCGACCGTTTCAGCCGACCGCCATGCCAGGAGCGCCATGTCGCTGTTGGAAATGTCAGCATCGAGGGATTCCGAGCTGAAGAAATCCTCTGCGTCCATAGCCATAGTGCCATCCGGGGCAGCCCGCCGGATGGCGTGGATTGCGGATGCGTAGGCTGGCAGGACACCCAGAGCTGCGGCCTTTATCCAGTACGAATCGGTATCCCGGATCTTGTCCCCGAAAATCCCGGCAAATACATTTGCGGCCAGAAGCTGCTTCTGGACCTCGTTCAGGAATGCCTCGAATTTCAGCATCCGGTAATCCCCCTCACATGCCATTTCCTCCCAGGACGGAGGACGCCCTGCCGAGCCCCGGTCGGCCGATCGCCTGGTATGCTCGGCCACAACATACCGGGCGGTCTCCCTTGCATCCAGAATGCCTCTCAGTCCGTAGATAAAAGGCCGCAAGGGTATATGAAGGTCATAGACCAGCACAGCGATTGACTCATCATCATTTACGAAAAGCTCGATGTCAGTATTCATCGGCTTCGAATCGGACAATTCAGCGAGCCGTTCGGGACGATCAAAGCGCCCGACTGCGTCTCTCCGGCGTTTGGCGTTGCGGCAGCGGTGCCGAATTTTCGTGCGCATTCTCCTGCTGCAATGACTCCGCACGGAAACGGAGTACCTTGACCGGTCCGGCCTTCGCCGGTACGATGTCGATCCCTTCCAGCGAGATCCGGAAATCATCCAGCTCGAAACTGTACGGTTTTCCCGAGGCAAGCGACCGGACAGCCTCAACCGCATTTTCGACCCGGATCGGCAGGTAAACCGAGCGGCTTCCCGGGTGCTTTGCAGACACGCACCGGTAGCATTTGACATTGCGGGTTTCGGACAATTTTCCGTCCTCAATAGAATTTATGAGGAACGCCCTGGGGACGTCTTTTCTGGGATCAGCCCCGCGGGCAAATTCGGCCAGAGCAGCCACCACCTGGAGATTTTTGTAGGTTTTCCCGTCGTGAATCCGTTCCTTGGTTCCGACCGGCGCAAGGATCATGGGGTATTCGCCGTTGGCACCGCGCCCCCATACGACCAGTTCGCGCCCGTTGACCAGATCGACCACATCTGAAAATTTCTCGGACCTGGTCATCCTGTTTTGCAGGTTATACCCTCCAACACGTGTGGGAACGTTTATCGCGTCATCGCCATTCCGGTATGTAAAATAATCGTAACTCTCTCCTGCCCGCTCTCCGGTTTTAACGGTGGACGTATTCAAGAAGACAGCGATCCGACCGTTAGTATTCTCCTCAAAGAAGACAGGTTTGTTCGCGTTCGCGGTTGTTTCGGCAGTGGTGTCATTCATTGGCATTTCCTGGTAGTCGGCTAAAAGTGCATATAATCTCAAAAAGAGTTTACGGCACTTTCCCGAAACAGTTGTCAAGTTTTTTCGATTAATTCAACAGGCTGATACCCAACTTTCCGCCGTGCTCAATGAACCTGCGAGCTACCGGGCCCCCGCTCTTTGGTCGCGCCTGATCGCTTCATAGCGCACCGTCTCAATTACATTTATCCATGTTTCTATATCCTATCATGCAATATCTTGGATAACAGGCATGGCTAGTCAGGAGGCCCAATCCGGCCGATAATTTTCGCCACCCTTCCCCCTTCCCCGCCCTCTCTTTGATCGCGCGTCGTCATGTCGGCCAATATCAGATCGGGAAGCACACACCCGCTCTTTGGTCGCGCCGCCGGCCGTACCTTGACCGGAACCGCTCTTTGGTCGCGCCATTTGTTCCGTACTTGGGTCGGCCATCACCCGTTTGTCCCCGCTCTTTGGTCGCGCTCAGTGCACCCGCTCTTTGGTCGCGTATCTTGGTTCTACCCCCGCTCTTTGGTCGCGCCTACCACCAATGATCCTGAAAAACACGAACGGAGGTTATTGGCTTAACACGTTATCTTCAAGTAACTTGAAACAGTAAAATTTCACCAAAATTATGAAATACTTTCGGGATCTACGCCGAACCCAGCCCGGAATGGCCCGCTCTTTGGTCGCGCAAGCTCATATCGCATCGGGCCGAACACCGATCCACAGACCCGCTCTTTGGTCGCGCCATTTGTTTCGCACTCAGGTCGGCCATCACCCGTTTATCCCCGCTCTTTGGTCGCTCCACGCTCGCCCCGCTCTTTGGTCGCGGCCTGTTCCTCAGCCCCCCCGCTCTTTGGTCGCTCCTTGCCCCGCTCTTTGGTCGCGTTCCCCTCTGTTTTCCCGCTCTTTGGTCGCTCTAGGCCCGCTCTTTAGTCGCGCCATTCTCCTCTGAAAATCTCGTCCTAGTATGCCAGAATATAAAACACATATAATATATGTATGCGCAAGACTACGGAACAAACAGGTAGGAACCTCGCTCCGCTCGGTTCACGGCCCTCCGGGCCGAATGGATGGGTCGCGCTTTGCGCAAAAAGGATCGAGCCAGCCAAACACTCGCTGTCAAGCAACCACCCCTGCCTTCACGCTGCGAGACGGTTGCCAAGCATCGACGAAAGGAACCCGAGTTCTTGGACCATCATCTGCTCGCCAATGGCTCTCTGGACCTGACTGGTCAGCTTTTTGTAGAGGATCAGCGCCGAAAATCGCGCCAATATCTCGGGCCGGAAGAATTCCTTGGCGGCGTCCTCAATGATGCGCTTTCTGGCCCGTTCCGGCATCGAGTCGGACGTTTCTACCAAGTCGCGAGCGCCGAGGTTCGAAGTAGCAAAAATGTGGTACTTCGAAAGATCGATTGTGTTGCCGTTCGCGAGGGTGATGCGCGCCGCTTCCATGCCAAGCAACATGTCCGTCACTTTAGGGTGCCCCTTCTCGATCTCGTCAAGGAGGAGGAAGTGGCCGCCGCTTTTGTCCAGTTTTTCAATCTGTTCCCCCAGAAAACCGCAGTCCTGACGATTTTCTCCAAGTAGTCGTGGAACGGATACCTCGGTCGAGAATTCGCCCATGTCGATCCGGGCGAGCACGTCGGACCCGTACAGGTACTGGCTCGCCTCGATGATGGCTTTGGTTTTCCCGGTGCCGGTAGGCCCGCAGATCAAGACCATGCTTCGCGGCATCCCTGCGGGAGTCAGACCGAGTTCGCCGGGTATTATCGCCTCGGCAAGCTGGTCCGTGGCCGTTTCCTGACCAATTACCTGTTTGCGAAGCTGCCCTTTCAGGTTGCTTGCTTTCCTGATTGCTGAACCGAAATCGGGAGGAAAAGATTTGGGTAGAGCCGGGAGCGCGGTATCGCGAGGGAGGGCGATGCGGAAACCTTCGCCGCCGTGTGGAACGACGATGCTTCGTTTGACCCCAGGGACCAGCACGCCGTCAATCAGAGCTTGGGCCACGGCATTGCGAAGCCTTCGGGAAATAACGTTCCGCATCGGCCGCGCTCCGAGTTCGCGATGGTAGCCTTCGGTAACCAGTCGGCGGAATACCCCCTCCCCTATTTCCATGTGGTGGGGATGCCCGAATGCCTTGGAAAGGGTCTCGCTCAGTTGTGCGGGCTGGTGTTCGGTATTGTCGCCGGTCATTTCGTTTTGGCAGTATGGTCGTCGGCCTTGTTGTTCCTGAGTATAGTAAGGAGTTCCGGTTTCAGTGAGGCAAGCAATGTCCCGTCCCGGTTATACTCAACATCCAGCAGAGGGGCCCTGGTTCCGTGGATCTTTCTATATTGTTTGGCCGACGCAGCATACTCGCTAAGGCGCCAGAAAGCCAAAACAAGACCGCGCCTTATGCGTTCGAGGATTGCACGTGACGGGATTCGCAACGTTTCGCCGGCAATCAGCCTTTCGGCGACGAGCTGTTTCACGCCGTAGATATGCCAGTAAAATGAAAATTTCTCGATTTTGGATTCGGCGTCGCGGCGGTATACAAGAAAATATGGATTTTTCCCCGGTTCCTGCACGGTACGGGTGACAACATCAAGATTACGGCGAAAACTTGCTTGCTTATATAAGCCACTGGCATGGCTCCTGAGCTGGAACTTCACTATAAAATTGCGATCTATCCTGAACTGATCTACAAAATCATCCCATCTCCATGATTTCATGGGCTTTCGGGTGTACTCATCATCCGGAATTGGATCGACAGTGAAAATATATGCCGAAGAATCGTCTTCGTCATTTGGTGATTCAACCTTGCCATGAGCAGGATCGGAAGATTTTCTGATCATCAGTTAATTGGTCTTGTCCAAACTCGAAACTTTTTCAATCTCAAAACCATGATTGCAACTCACACCCGGCATGCTGCAAACCTTGGCCGTCTGCGGGCGAAGTTTCAGCATATGTCGGATCTTTCAACCACGATTCGCGGAAGGAGCCTTGGTGCCTCCCGAGTCGCCCTCGCTGTTCAGCGTGAAGCCACGATTTCCGGACAAACCAAGGCCGATCGCATTGGCCTTGCCGGAGCATGGGCTACCCTGACCGCTTTCGACCGCTTTTTCTCCCGTCTCGCACTGCAAGCAATGCGCCAGACCCGGACTGCCACCCGGACCCAAGATCCCGAACACAGAACGCCCCGGCTTGGTCAGTCGCGGGCAGGGTAAATTTTTCTTGCTCTAGTTGGCGAAGTGGAAAACTG